>JAGBWO010000160.1 GCA_017629765.1 Opitutales bacterium
AGGAAAAGCTTGCCGCGCTTGGCATAAAAGCCGACGAAAACGCCCTTAAAACCACCGAAGGGCTGCGCGATTTCGCGACAAAAGCCCGCGCCCTTAAAGCGCAATACAAGCTCGCAAGCAAGCGCGACGTAAAGCTCTATTTCTCCTCCGACGAAGAAAAGTCGAAAATCGTGGCAGAAAACGCCGAAAAGCTGAAAAAGATTGCGGGAGCCGCTTCCATTGAAATAAAGGCGGAAGTCTCCGACTGCCCCGCCTCAATCTGCGCGCTCGGTACAATCTATCTGGATTTGTCGAACTCTGTCGACGCCGAAGCCGAAAAGAAACGCCTCGGCAAGGAAAAGGAAAAACTCGAAGGCTTGATAAAAAGCTCAAACGCCCGCCTATCAAACGAAGCGTTCGTTTCAAAAGCGCCCGCAAACGTAATTGAAGGGGCAAAGAAGCAGCTCGCCCAATATATGGAAAAGCTTGCGGAAATCGAGAAGCTTTTGGCAAACCTTTAAATGCGCCGCCAAAATCCGCACCCTTGCGTGCGGATTTTTTTCGTTTATGGACAAATTGAAAAATTAAAAGAAACAAAAATTTATGGCTCAAAAAATAAAACTCTTTGCAACCGATGTTGACGGAACATTGACGGACGCCGGAATGTACTACTGCGCAAACGGCGACGAATTCAAGAAGTTCAACACGCGCGATGGCATGGGCATAAAGCTCATTCAGGCAAAAGGCGTAAAAACCGCAATCATAACATCGGAAAACACCGAAATCGTAAGCCGCAGGGCAAAAAAGCTTGAAGTCGACTATCTGTTTCAAGGCAAACGCCCGAAAATCGAAACAATTACGGAGCTTTGCGAAAATATCGGCATAAGCTTAAGCGAAGTCGCCTACGTCGGGGACGACATAAACGATTTTGAGCTTCTGTCCGCCGTCGGGCTTAAAGCCTGCCCCGCCGACGCCGTCAAAAAAATCGCGGAAATTCCTAACATCATAAAGCTTTCCAAAAAAGGCGGCGAAGGGGCGGTCAGAGAATTTATCGAGCTTATTTTTGAAAAGAACCTCGCATAAAAATCCGCCAAGCGAATTTTAAAACCTGCCACAAAACGGCAGGTTTTTTTTTGCGACACCCGCGCCGCATTAAATGTTTTTCAACTTGTCAAAAAATTATTACACAATCAATTAGTAATAAATTATTAAAACATATCATTGCAAGATAATTTTATTGAAAAAATCATAATAAAACTAAAACATAGGTTTTATGAAAAAGACAAATAATGAAATGTGGGTTCGCAAAACGATTATTTTAAGCCCGCACTCTCTTGAAATAGCGCAAAAACTTGCAAACAAATGGTACGCGGGCAATCTCTCCGCTTTCATTGCAGCGCGCATTGAAATATCTCAGCAATGCGAACACTGCCAGATAAACAACACTTTCAAAAACCAGGTAATAAACGAGGCCCAAAAGCAAAACATATCGGTTAAATAAAAACCGCGCAGCTTTTAAGGATGCGCGCGGTTTGCAAAAAGATTATTTTTCAATCAATTCTTTAAGGCTGCGCAAAGACTGCGCGTAAATTTCATCGGCAAGAACTTTTAAATTCGCCTGCATTTGCGCATACTCGCAAGCCGTCATTTTCACGCACCGCTCCAAAGCGTCGGCATAGCCCGAAGAATCCGAATATATTACCGAGTTTTTATCGTCGAATCCGTTTATGCCCGAAAACTTTTCGTGGATGACAACAGGCTTCAAGAATCCGTAAACAAGCTGGAAGGCGCCGCTTGTGCCGGTTGTTATATAGCGCAAATGCGGCGCAAAATCCGGCTCGTATGAAGTCAAAAAGAAATCCGCCTTTTCGACTTCATCATACATTTCTTTAAATGGGAGAGAACCTTTAAGCTCCACATAGGGCTTTATTTTTTCGGGCAGGCTCACAGCCCCCTTCCCCACGGCGATTAGCTTTACGTTTGTTGTGCCGCGTTCTATAAGCTTTTCAAATGCGCTTAGTATTATGGAGCAATCCCTGCGCTTGTCTTGCAGCGCCCCCACGACAATGAATCTTACGACATCCTCGCTTTTCTTCGTGATGCGCACATCCCCGAAGTAATGCGGATTTACCACAACGCTCTTTGCGCCCTTGTAGTCGGGCTTGCGCAAAGTGATGATATTTTCGTCCCAAGTCCCGTTATCCACGGTCTGCTTTATTTCATGCTCCACAAACAGGGTTTTCTGCGACGGGAGCTTCTTTGCAAAAAACGCGTGCGCGCCGCTATAATCCCTGCCGTTTGAGAGCTTGCCAACCGTTGACACAAGTATGCCTTTGGCGTCCGCCAAACCCTTTTTCAAAAAGAACTTACTTGCCTTTGAACGGCTTATTTTGTTTAAAATCAAATTTTTGTGTGAAAACCTGCAAAACACGCCGTCTTTGAGCCTTTCGGGATTTACGATTACAGAAACCTTGTAGCCCAAATCAAGCAAATATTTTGCATATCCGGGCACCACCTCTGAGTGCGACTTCGAGCAAGGCTCCCACACAAAAAATGTGTCGGCGTCCGAAAAAGGCTCGGACGCTCCGAAAAACAAATTCTTTAACCAGTCTAAAAATGCCATAAAAAACTTTATACAAATAAAAACCCTCGCCTCGAATAAGTCAAGTTCCGGCAACACAAGACGAAGATTTTAATTAGCCGCAAAATATGTTTTTTCGCAATGTAAAATACATAAAATCCCATAATACCAAAATATAAACTAAAAAAAGAAGACTGCCCGCAAAGGCAGTCCTCCATTAAATTATTTGTAATCTATAAAATTACTTTCTTCTGCGGTACGCCGCAAACGCGAGAGCCAAAGCTCCGAAAATTGCCGCGTATGTAGAAGGTTCAGGAATTACAGTAGCCCCTGTATAGTAAACTACGAAATCCTTGTAGCCGCTGTTTTCAAGGCTGTCTTCAACCGCAAAGGTGTAGGATTCGTTATCCAAGCCTCTGGTTATGACTTCCATCTGCTCCAAGACTTCATCATATTCAAAACTATACCAATATTCGGCAATTTTGTTTTCAAGGTTACCGTCCGCGCTCGAAATCAAAACAAAGCGCTCATTTTCGTAATTGCCCGACATTCCCGAGAAGTCAACGCTCAAAATTCCACTGAAAGAATTGTCGATATTGTTTGTAATCTTGATTGCGGAAATACCGGTATCATCGAATTTGTATTCCAAAACGCCGCCGATGCGCTCGTCAAGAGAAGTCCACGCGCCGCTCATCATTCTGAAAGTTCTTGTTTCAATAGATGAACCACCGCCAACAATGCGCATAATGGCAGTACCGGCAGATGCAATACCGTTGCCAAACAAAAGGTTAGAGAACAAAGCGTCGTTGCCCGAACCGCGAACTTCAAAAAGCCCCGTTCCGCCCAAGAAATCCTTTCCCGCGTATTCGTGAACTTTCATTATAACGCCGCCGCCTTCGCTTGTGCGCAAAGTTGTGTTGCCAGCCATGATGAATTCGCGAACAGCAGTAGATTCGACCATCTGACCTTCCAGTGCAATCGTCGTATTTGTAACGATGAGATTATTCTTCTTTTCCGCAGAATCGCTCTTGGAATAGAAGCGGTATGTGCCGGCAGTCGAATTGTTGTTGCCCAAGTTGAAGGTGTTTACATTTGCAGTGTTGCCGGAACCTTGCATTTCAAACAAGTACATGGCGTCGTCGCCTTGGAACAAGCCGTTTAGGTGCAAGTTCTTTTGCGCTTCGAAAAGTCCGTTCGTGCCAAGCATTCTGATTGCGTAAGTGCCGCCGGTATTGCCTTCATTTCCGGGATTGATGTTCATCTGCCCCTTTGATATGAAAGAAGAGCCGTCGTCCAAGAGCTTGATGCCGACTTCGCCCGAACGCATAGCACCATTCTGAGTACTGTATCCGCTGTCTGCATTTGTTGTAAGCGTAGAACCGTCTTTAACTACATAGTAGCTGACCGCATCTCCGCCTTCAATATCCGATTGTGAGAAGCTAGCACTATTTATAGTTGCCTTTACCCCGTTTGAGAACACCAATTCCTGCTGACCGGAAGTATGGTTTGTCAAACGGAAATTCTTGACCGACGTAAATTCTACAACGCCGATTTCAACCGATGCGACAGAATCGCCTGCAATTTTGGAAGATTGCATATTGAAGTCGGAATTTGTAAACGAAAGAGTATTCGTGCTTCCCAAGAAATCAATGTCTATTCTGCTGTTGCCGTGCGAATAAACATTCATGCCGTTTGTCTGGAATGTCGAATTTGTGGCATCTGCCGTGGAAATGTTGATTTCCGCTTCAGAAACATTTGTATGATTCCATCCGCCCTTAACATTTAAGTTGCCGCCGATTTGGAATATATTGTTGTTTCCGCTCATAATGAAGTTGGCAGTGCCGCCGAAATCCTCATTTTTTGCGACGTCAAAAGCTCCGACTGTCTGGTACTTTGCATTGCCCTTCATCAAGAAGTTCGTGTTCCAAGTACTGGCTTTATTGGTGCGTGCAAGATTCCAAGTAGTGGACCCAAAAGCCGCAAACCTTGCCATATTGTCGGCACTGTCGCCTTCCATTTCAAAGGTGAAAGAACCCATCGTGTGCTGGCTCTTCGTATTGTCCTGCGCGCCCAAAATCACATTCTTTGCGGAAACCTTGCCACCGTTTGTGATTGCGAATTTAAAGAAACTTTCTTCGCTTGTGCCTCTGCCGACCTGCAAGGTCAAATCCGCACCGGTCGTTCCGGAATTTGTGATGTCGGAAGAAAAGTCGTAATAAGTTACGCCGGTAGCCTTGCCGTCATCCGCCAAAGTCAGAACACCCGCGCCGTTCCAAACAGAACCGTTTGTAATGAGGACAGAATTCTGATAATCTTGATTATCCTGTCCCGTATTCATAACGTGGTTGCCCCAGCCGTTGTTTGTGCCGAGATTGTTTTTGTTCCAAACATTGTAAGTGGAATTATCAAAAGTGAGCGTACCCTTGCCATTCATTCCCAATGGATTAACTTCTGTATTTCGATTTAGAGTCGCACCATTTTGGAATACCGCATTGACCTTGCCGAAATTATTGCCGTTCGCTCCGACATTAACACTGCCGTTAACCGTACCGCCATCCACCAAAAATGCCACAAAATCATCAGCAACAGTGTTAGAAGGACTCCACCAACGAATTGGACGATTGGCATCAACCGTCAAAACGCCGTTTTTGTTGACAACAACGCTTGAACGCCCCGTTATTTCCAAAAACGTATCTTTCGAGCCTGTTGCAACAAAATGCAATGTTGAAATCTGATCGCCTTCTGTATCGCCAATGACAAGCTTTGTATCATTTTGCAAATACAAAGAAGCGTCTTCTATCATATTGACAGTCTCTCCGCCGACAATTTTAACGGTAGAAGATGTAGAATTGTTGATATTCAAATAAAACCTGTCGCGAGGTTCCTTCGTATTTTCCGTTTTAGTCCATTCGATATCCGACCAATTTATATCGGTAGGCTCCGAAGTTTCAAACTTCCAGTCATAGATCTGCGCAAATGCAGGCGCAGCGGAAAACGCGATAAGCGTATATAATGAGGTTAGCGTTAACTTTTTCATAAGCATTTAATAATAAGATTTGAAATTGAGTTTAAAACCGAAAGATTTACTGTCAACACTTATTTCATAAAAAATTCATAACTAACTAAAAATCAACAAACCCATACCTAAAACAATAATCAAACAAAATATAAAACCCGATGCAAACAAGGAAAATTCGCTTAAAACAAAAAAAGTATGGACAAATTCTCAATATAATGTAGATTTCTCATTTTAATAATCGCGAAAACGCGATTCTGTTTTAACGCTTGAGTGGCGGAATGGTAGACGCTGCGGACTTAAAATCCGCTGACTTTAAACAGTCGTACGGGTTCAAGTCCCGTCTTAAGCATAAAACCCCCCGGCGTCATTGCCTCGGGATTTGTCGTTTAATATTTAAAATTCTCTTGAATTCAAAGCGGCATAACCTATCGAATGCTGCTTAACAGCAAGAAATTCTCGCATTTACCGAAAACGCCATACTTAAAATGTTTCCAAAGCAAGATGTCAATATGCCAATAGCCCATCTTCCTTACATCTTTTGTAAAATCTAATGGATATACGGCAAAAGGACACCATAACATTCTCAATCCCGCCAATTTTTTTGTTCATAATGGATTGATGCAAAAAACAAAAAAATCTAACACGGTTCGTGTTAGATTTTTTATTATGCTCAGGACGGGACTTGAACCCGTAAGCCTTTCGGCATACGCCCCTCAAACGTACGTGTCTACCAATTTCACCACCTGAGCGTTTAAAAGAAAGATTTTGAATTTACCTATATCCGCTTTAAAGGCAAGTATTTTTTTTAAAAATTTTCACAAATACTGCCGATAGTTTTATTATTGGAACAATCAAAGGCATTTATGGCGAAATTAATTTTAATTAGGCACGGGCAAAGCCAATGGAATTTGGAAAATAAATTTACGGGATGGACCGACGTTCCGCTAACTCCGCTCGGCGAAGACGAAGCTTTACGCGCGGGAAGGGCATTGATAAAAGAAGGCATTGTATTCGACGCCGCGTTTACCTCGCTGCTTTCGCGCGCAATTAAAACCTTGCATATTTTGCAGGAAGCGTGTTCGTCAAGCTGGATAAAAGAAGAGCGCAGCTGGAGGCTGAATGAACGCCATTATGGCGCCTTGCAAGGCTTAAACAAGGAAGAAACCGCCGAAAAATACGGCGCGCAACAGGTAAAAATCTGGCGAAGAAGCTATGAAGTATGCCCGCCTGCGCTGAATAAGGAGGATGAACGCAATCCGCGTTTCGACATAAAATATAAAAACATAGACCCGCGCGCCCTCCCTCTCGGAGAATCTCTTAAAGACACTATTTTCAGGGTTATCCCGTATTGGCAGGACCGCATCGCGCCCGTGCTGCTTTCGGGAAAAAATGCCCTTGTGGTCGCGCACGGCAACAGTCTGCGCGGGCTTATAAAATATCTCGAAGGGATTTTGGACGACGCCATTGCAAACTTGGAAATCCCTACGGGAGAACCCATAATCTACAATCTTGACAAATATTTAAACGTCGTAAAAAGCTACAAATTACAAATATGACAAGATTTTACGGGGAAAATACAACCTCGTAAAAGCCTCCGTTTTCGTCTTTTTCCAAAAGGATTTTATTTATATTGCTTTTTAAGTAGTTTTCAAAAGCCAAATCCAATTCCTCAATCCCCGAAACCGAAGTCACAAGCGGAGGGCTTATTGAGCCGTCTTCGGCGACGGCAAGTGTCATCTTGACGGGAGACCAAAGCGCGCCGCCTGCGTCGACGCCTACGTCAATGTGTGAAGAATGCACGACTTTTCCCGTATTTGCCGAAACAACCGTCATCTGCGCCCCCGAATTTTGCGCGGCATCCGCAGCCTTTAAATCGGACCTCATAAAGTTTGAAAACGACAGGTTCTTCAAGAAAAACCCCGTCGGCATTTCGTATCCGCCGCGAAGAGAAAACGAAACTTCAAAGGTTTTCATAGCCTCCATCGGGCTTTCTTTTTTTGTGTTTGCCAATTCGCTTCCCGAATGCGGCAAGCCGAACTTTGGAGCGCCGAAATTCAAGCCTGTCGGAAGAAACAATGGGGTGGAGTCGCCAAGCAGCGTTATCTCAAAAAGATTTTCCCTGACTGAGCTTTCGTCGTAAATGGATATTGCAGAAGCTTTGTTTTCGGGCTTTGGCAAAGAAACATTGATTTTTGGTGAAAGCAAAAGAAGAAGAATAAACGGCAAAAAAAGCCAAGCCGCCATTTTAAGCCTGCTCTTAGAAAAGCAATGTGCCAAAAAATTCTTCACTTCGACTTCGCCGCAATCTGTATTGATTTAAAACCCGCTTCTTTTGCAAGCACAGATATGTTTAAAAGCGTCTGCCCCGAAACTCCGGCGTCGGTTTTGACGAGCAAAACCTCCCCGCGCGGCTTGTAGTTTTTTATTTCCCTTGCGAAAGCCTCTTCGTTGAAGACTTTTCCGCCAAAGAAAATCATCCCGCTTCCGCGTATGTTAAGTACGCTTATAGAATCTTCGACAAAAGCTCCGCCTATCGAATTTTTGGGGACTTCCGGCAGGATTATTTCCGAATTTAAGTCCACCGAAATTCCGGAAGCCAATATGTATTTTGAAGACAGCATAAAGAACATCAATGCTATCATAAGTACGTCAAAAACCGCAAAAACGCTTAAAGTAAAACCGTCTTTATGGACTTTTGAAAGGATGTCAATCGGTTCCGTCGCCATATTCTCTCTTCTCCAAAAGGCGCAAGCCTTCGTTTTCGGGCATGCCTTTTTCAATAAACAAAACCATCTCATTTGCCGCCCAGTCGATATCGTGGGCGATTGCCCTCACCCTGCCCTGCAAAAGAGCGTACATAACCCAAGCCGCAAGGCAGAGCAAAAGCCCCGCCACGGTGGAAACCAATGCGTTGTAAATTTGCGCCGAAAAGATATCGACTGTAAAATACGAGCCTGTCTCCGATATTTTGCTAAAAATCTGCAAAAGCGCAAGAACCGTGCCTATCATTCCCATAAGCGGCGCGATTTTTGCAATCAGCATAATGCTCGATATGCGGCGTTGAAGCATCGGAAGCTCCAACAGCGCCGCCGCCCTGACGGAATCGACTATTACGGTTCTACCGCTTTCGCAAGTCAACAGCGCCGCCTTTACCACGCGCGACACGGGGCACGGAGTTTCCTCGCAAATAGTGAGAGCTTCCGTGAGCCTGCCGTCTTTTAGCGAGTTTTTAAGCCCGTCGACAAAATCAAGAGCCTTAATCTGCCCCTTGTGCAAATACAAAAATCTTTCCAAAAAAAGAAGCGCGGCGACAAATGCCGAAAGCGCTATCGGAACCATCATCGGCCCGCCCGCGTAAAAGATATTCAGGAGTTTTTCCATACACTATTTGTCTTTGATGTTTAAAAGTTTCTGTCTGGCGTTTTGGACGCCCGGCAAATTGTGCCTTACAATAAGCTCGTAAGCCGACACTGCGGAAGATTTTTCGCCGAGCCGCTCGAATGTTTTTGCAAGCTCCAAAGAGTGCGGGCAATCCAATAGCGTTCATTGGGTCCGAATTCTCCGCCAGCGCCCTGTCCCGTTTGGTTTTTGCTTAAAAATTTATTTGCGGAAATCCACCATATTTCCGCCGCTTCCCTGAATCTGCCCATGCGCTCAAAGGCAAAGCCCCACTTGAAAGCCGCCTCGGCTTTCGCTCCGGCGGGGATGTCGGGCATTGAATAAATCCTTTCAAACATCATCGCAGCGTCTGACTCGTGCCCCGTTTGCGCCAGCATGCAGTCGCCAAGCCCCATGTTCGCTATTTTTATTTGCGGATGCCCTTCAAATTCTGAAATGATGTTCCTGTACATGGCGGCGGCGTTTGCAAAGTCGCTCATAAGCCTTAAGATTTCAGCCTGCGCTATTTTTGCGTAAAAAACTTTCGGAGACTTGGGATATTTTTCGACAAGGCGCGAAAGCAAAATCAAAGCCTCTTTGTAGTCGCTTTCAAGCCCGAGACGGCGCGAATAAGAGGCGGCGTCATAGAGCGCGACATCGGCATATTTTCCATCGGGGAAGCTGTCCGCAAGAGTTTTGCAATGCTGTTGCGCCTGCGCGTAAGCCCCGCGCAGAGCGAAATTTCTGGCTTCGTACAAATATGAAATCTGCGCCGCGTCCGAATCGGGATATTCCGCGCGCAATTTGTCGTAGGAATCAAACGCCCCGCCCTCGCCGTCGAACCTGCCCAACGCCGCGAGAGAGCGGGCTTTTATGAGCATAGCGTTCGAGGCAATCATATTGGCAGTTTCGGCGGAAGGCTTCAATGTGCCGAGTTTGAGCATAGACAAAATATTTTCCGACAAATCCAAACTCTTGCCGAAGTCGCCCGATTCCTCGGCAAGGCGGGCTTCAAGCCAAAGCATTTTTGCGCGCAAATCCTGGTTGGCGTCGCGATTTATGACTGAGTTTAAAAGATGCTCCACGCGTTTGCCCGCCTCTTTCGCCTTGCCGTTTTTGCGGTACATCGAAGAAATGGACCACTCCGTTCGCCAAACGTCGTCGGGATTCAGGCTCAGGCGCGAATAAGAGGAGTCGGCAAGCAAAACCGCGCTTTCAATATCGCCCAAATTAAGAAACGACTCCGCCGCGCGGGCGAAAGCGCCGCCCTTCCACCGCTCCGACAAATTTGACTCAATAAGCGCCTTGTACATCGCGCCTGCCGTATCAAAATCGCCCTCCAAAAAATAGCAGTCTGCGGCGATGAAGCGTATGAAGTCGGACATCTTCGGATTTTTTTCAAGCCCCGACATTTCAAGCAGGTATCGCGCCGCCTTCCTGTATTCGGGCTTTTTGTTTTCCCCCGAAGAGAAAGCGGACCATGCGAGCGCGCCGCAGGCGTTTACTTTGAAAGCGGACGCGGGATAGTCGCGCAAAAGGGCGTCGGCAAACTTTGCGGCGTCTTCAAAA
>JAGBWO010000161.1 GCA_017629765.1 Opitutales bacterium
AAGCTCGAAAAGCGGAGTTCTCTCGATAAGCTCAAGGGCGGTAAATCCCCTTGAAACGTCCATCCGCATGTCGATGGGGCCTTCTTTGCGGAGCGAAAATCCGCGCGAGGCTTCGTCGAGCTGGAATGAGGATACGCCGAGATCCATTAGAATCCCGACGTATCCCGATGTTTTTAGTTCGTTCAGTTTGGAGAATGGCTCTCCTATAAATTGAAATCTGTTCGGGAAGTCTTTTGCAAATTCTCTTGCGCGGATTGCCGCGTCCCTGTCCTTGTCAAATGCGGTTAAAGTGCAGTTTGCGCTTTCCAAAATCGCCCGCGAGTGTCCGCCTCCGCCGAAAGTGCAGTCTATGTATGCCCCCCCGTCTCTCGGCGCAAGAAGCGCGACCGACTCGTTTTTCAGCACGGGTTCGTGTCCGATTTTATCGGAAAAATCTTGACTTTCAGGGCATCTTGAAGGCATCTAACCGGGCTTTGAATAAGTTTCTTTTTTTTGGAGTTGAGTTTTTCTGCTGCTTTTTTTGCTGGGAGGGCGGGAGTTCGAAATATTCCCAACCCGAACGCGGGTCTTCTCTTGCGATTGTGAGGGTGCCTGTTGAAATTAGTAGTCTTGATATGTTCTGCATTGTTTTGTCCGGTTAAATTCCAAGTTCGTTCAGCACGTCTTCAACACTTTCTCCGCCTTCCTTGTTCGACCATTCTGCAAACTTTTCAGGGTTCCAAATCTGGAATGTCGTGAGGTTGCCGATTAAAATCGTCTCTTTGGAAATTCCCGCATACGCAGTCAATTTTTCCGTAAGCGAAATTCTGCCCTGCTTGTCGCAGCCGAGACTTTCGCCCTTTCTAAAAATATTCATTAGCACCCTCTGCCTGTCCTGATTTGCCATCCCCATCTGGGAGACTTTTTCATACAGTTTTTCCATCATTTCAGGAGGGTAGAGGGTTATCGAGCCGTTCGGATTGGGCAAAGCGAGATAGGCGTTTTCGCCGTCGTCGCCTGAAAACCTCCACTTCGACGGCACAGTCAAACGACGCTTGTCGTCCATAGGGCGCGTATATTCGCCCATAAAGAAAGGTCTGGCTGTTCGAGAAGTGGACATAGTTGTATCAGTATTTTTCACCCATTTCCTACCATAATCGCCCATTTTTACCCACTGTCAACATTTTTTTGGAAAAAAACTCCATTTTTTTGAAAATTTTTCATTTTATTTTAAAAAATGAATACAAATTGATGAAAAACGACTTACGCAGAAAAAAATCGAACTTATGAAAATTTTGCCCCGAAAAAATCGAAAATTTTTAGCCTCGGTAAAAAAAGCCCTTCTTATGCCTTGAAATAGATTTTTGATATGCCGCAATATTCTAAGCGCAAGGCTTGGCAAGTGGATAATCCCATAAACTTTATTGTTGCGCTTTTTGAATGAAACACGTTCTTTTAGAAAGGCGCAATTATTTCAAATTGGAGGCGGGGAAAGACAAAAAAACCGCAAAAACATAGTGTTTTTGCGGTTTTTAAAGTGGAGCCGGCTATAGGACTTGAACCTACGACCAGATGATTACAAATCAACTGCTCTACCAACTGAGCTAAGCCGGCATTATTTTTCCAATCATCTCTGATTTTTTAAATAATATTCGGTCAAATATGTAAAAGATTTTTCTTAAAGCAAGACTTTTTTTTGCTTTTTTTAAGAAAGCTTTAAATTTGCCGAGTTTTTATTTTAAGGCGGTTGCGTTTGATTTCAAAACCTGCCTCCAAACTATCCAAAGCGAAAAGCTTCCCGTCCACATTGTATGGTGGCGCACGTCCTTTATTGATTTTGCGCCGAGTTTGTCGGCTTCTTTTTTTATCATTTGGGCGTTGTTTTCAATTGTTACCTTGTCTTTGAAAAAACTCATCGAAACATCGTTCGGGCAATCCGGATTCCCGCTGCATATCGGCAGAAATCCGAACAGGTAGTAGCCGTAGTTTTCGGCGAATATTACGCCTGCGACGTTTTCGGGGTTGTTTTCGGGGATATTTTCGCTCACCTGCGTTGTCGCGCAGCCGCATAGAAAAAACAGGCAGAGCGCGGGAATTAAAAATTTTTTCATTTTGCGTCCCTTTCGGTTTTGAAATTTTCAGAATAAATCGCGGCGGATATTTGGATTTCCTTGAACCAGTAAATTCCGAGAGTGGTGCCTATATATGGAACCCAGCCGAATATGCATGTGGATGTTTGCGAAACCTGCACGTTGCTGAAGCTTTCGGATTTTTCCTTTGCGCATTCGTCTTTCAGGATTTTCATAGCTTTGTCGAGGTTTACGTTGTCGCTGAAAAGTTCAAACGAGCCGTCGGAAAGCCCTCCGCATCCGAGCGGAAGGCAGTTAAACAGGTAGTAGCCGTAGTTTGAAATTAAAACTTGCTTGTACGCTCCGTTTCCGCCTTTTATTTCCGGCGAGGCGCCTGCTTCGGTGTATGTTATGCTCGTGCAGCCGCAAATGCATGATAAAGCGCAGGCAATAGAGAGCATCTTAAAAAAAGTTTTCATGGATTTCATATTATGCCGTAAAACTTTCTATTGGAAGAAAAATTTTTCTTTACTTTTTTGCTTTGTTTAAACAAAAATTCATCGAATAATTACATCAATCTTTTAATCTTTTCATGAAATTTTTAAAATACGCCGTATTTGCAGCCGCAATTTTTTTTCAATCGGGATTGTATGCCCAAAATTCCGAGCCGGGCGAAGCGCCTTCGGCGGCTACGGAAGCAAAGCTTTCCGAAGAAGAGCTGGAGCATAAGCGCAGGCAGGAGCGTATAGACCAAAGCGCGATTGAAACGGTCGAGCATATGCATAGCTTCCTAAACAGGAGCCTGGATTTTGTCGAAGCCAAATCTCCTGCGGCGGGAGGGTTTTTGAAGCGCGAATATTTTGGAATCGCGCTGGTGCGCTATGCGGTTTCCGCGCTGATTCTGTTTTTCACTTTTGCGGTTTTAAAGTATTTGTTTAATTTTATTTTTGCGCGGATTTTGGCGTTCTTAAACAGAAACGGCAAAAACGGCTTTTTGGGGGAATTTATCTCAAAAATACGCAAGCCCGTGAATATGGTTGTTTGGGTTTTGGGCATATATTTTGCAATCGCATTTCTCTTCGACGATTTGGGAGTGATAAGAATTACGTCAAGGGCGATAGGCATATTGTTCTGGTGCGCCTTGTTTTGGGCGGTTGTTATTTTATCGGACGCTTTTTTCTTTGTCGCAAACAAAAGGATGAAAGGCCATTCGGCGAAGTCCACCGTGAATTTGCTGGAGTTTTTAAGGAGGGTGGTAAAGTTTTTTATCGTAGTTATTGCCGTTTTGTCAGTCCTTACGAATTGCGGCGTGAATGTTAACACGATAGTAGCCTCTTTGGGCATCGGCGGCATGGCGTTGGCGTTTGCCTCGCAGGATACAATCGCCAATTTCTTCGGTTCGGTATCCATTATTTTGGACAGGCCGTTCATAGTTGGGGACTGGGTCAAAACCTCTTCCTGCGAGGGCAATGTCGAGGCGATAGGCTTTCGCTCCACGAGAATCAGGACTTTCTCAAACACGATGGTCACAATCCCGAATTCAATCCTTGCAAAGGACAGCGTTGAAAATATGTCGAAAATGCCCGTCCGCAAGGTTAATCAGGTCTTGGGGTTTACGTATTCTTCCACTCCCGAGCAGATTTCGGAATTTTTGCCCAAGCTTCGCGGACTGGTTTTAAATACGGACGGGGTTGCG
>JAGBWO010000162.1 GCA_017629765.1 Opitutales bacterium
CCAATTTGTCTTCCGGCGGATTTAAGAAAATTTTTGACGGCAAAACGCTGAAGGGCTGGCGAAAGGCGAGCGGAACCGCCGAATGGAGCGTTGAAGACGGCGCGATAAAGGGCGTAGGCAACAACGATAAAAATGTGTTTAACTCCTTTCTTGCAACCGAAAAGAATTACAAAAATTTCATTCTCACTTTCAAATACAAATGGGGAGAAAAGCTTGGCAATTCGGGCGTGATGGTCAGGGCTTCTCTCGATGAAAAGGTTTCGGCAAAAGATAGGGAATTGAAGGGGGACGCCGTGAAAGGCCCCCAAATAGAAATCGAAACGAATCCCGAACGCGCGTGGACCGGCGGTGTTTACGGCGAGAGGTGCGGCGCGTGGAAATATTCGCTTTCAAGAAAAGAGCATTCCGACGCCCGCGCTGCGGTTTCCGAATTCAGGGACTGGAACAGAATGACGATTATGTGCAAGGGCGACGCCATAAAAACTTGGGTAAACGGGGTTCCGTGCGCAAATTTGGATTGGGACAATTCTTGGTTCGACGCTTCAAAGGGAGGCTTTATAGCCTTTCAGGTTCATGCGGGCGGAATCAGCCATATTTTTATAAAAGACATCAAGGTTAAAGAACTCCGGTAAATTTGGAATTCGGGATTTTTGCGGAATAAAAAAATCTTGCCAAAAATCCAAAAAAATCTTATTCTTCCTTAAAATAATAAAAAATTGACAATGCTTACATTATCGGAAGAAATAGTTTTGCTTGCCATCGACGAGCGCGCCGGAGCTCTTATGCTTTTGCCCGAGCGTTCGCTCGATTTCGCCTTGTCCGGCGCAATGATGATTGAGCTTTCCCTGCGCGGAAAAATTGCAACCGTTGACGATGTTTTCTTGAAAGTCTTAAACAGGGATTCTACGGGCGATAAAATTTTGGACGAAGCCCTTTCCCTAATACCAAGTTCTCCGCATTTGACGATAGAAAACGCGCTTGCCCGAATTGCGAGAAAGGGAGAGGCGTGGGTTTCCAAAACATTCCAAAGCCTTGTCGAAAAAGAAGTTTTGGAAAAGAAAGAATCGCATTTTTTGTGGCTTGTGCGCGAGAGCTCTTTCCATGTCAAAGACCACAAGCTTTTGGACGACTTGCGCCTGCACATTCGCGGCGTGATTTTAAACGAAAACGTGGAGCCTGATACCCGTGAAATCGCTTTGATTTCGCTTATGGACGCCTGCAAAATCACTTTTACCATTTTTAGCGACGACGAGCTTTCAAAGTATTCGGAAAAGTTTGAGAAAATTTCAAAAAAAGATCCGATTGCAAGGGCTGTTTCGTTTGCAATTTCGGAAATCGAGAACGCGATTTTGGAAGTCATAGCCTTTACGGGCGTATAAGTTCCAAGATGGTTTCTCAATTTGGTCGCGGCGTGTATGCCGCGATTTTTTTTTTGCGGTTTTGATTGTTGCAAAACGGCTTTCTTTCAGCATTATGCTTGAAGGTATTTTTTTATGAAGGCTTATATTTATACGCTTGGATGCA
>JAGBWO010000163.1 GCA_017629765.1 Opitutales bacterium
AAGTGGCTCGGGTCATAGTTGAAGCCGAAACGCTTATGACCATTGATTGCCAAGAGCGCCCTTTCGGCGGAGGCTATGTCAAAAGCGATTTCAGTCGGGTGGACTTCCAATGCGAAGTTTACGCCCGCCTTGTCGAATTCGTCCAAAATCGGAGTCCAACGGGCGGCAAAATCCTTGTATCCTTCTTCGATTGCCGACGGGGGAACCGGCGGGAAAGAATAGAGCCACTGCCAGATTGAAGAGCCCGTAAAGCCGTTGACAGTCGGAGCTATCGGAGATTCCGCCATAGAAGCGGGGCGCAGTTTCATAAAGTTTGCGCAAGCTTTTGCCGTTTTCACCATCTGTGCCGCCGCGCGGGTGCGAACGCCTTCGGGATCGCCGTCGCCCCAAACTTCGGCAGACAAAATGCCCTTGTGACGGACGTCGATATTGTCGCAAACGCACTGCCCCATGAGGTGGTTTGAAATCGCAAAGCAGTTCAAGCCATTCTTTTCCAAAATAGCCCAACGGCCTTTCAAATACTCCTCGTCGTCAAATTTATCGACGTCGAAGTGGTCGCCCCAGCAGGCGATTTCAACGCCGTCATAGCCCATCGACTTAATCATCGGCGCAAGTTTTTCAAACGGAATGTCCGCCCATTGCCCTGTGAAGATTGTTACAGGTCTTCCCATATTCTTTCCTTTATTTATTATAGTTTGTTTTTGTAAAAAAAATCCCGACCCTTTCCGGCAAAGCACAGGCAAAAGCCGAAACAAGCGGGTCAAATAACAGATTTAACAAAATACGAAAGCATAGAGGCTGTCAACAAAAAACAAGCTTTTAATTAAGGGATGGCAGCCCGCTTGGGAAAGGCATACCGTTTTATTTTTATAAAATCTTGACAGAAAAATTTCCCTGTATACAGTTAATTGAATTATTTTCTGCATATTTTTAAAAAGCAAAGAAACAAGAAAAGGAAAATCATGTTAAAGAAAATCGACCATTTGGGCATAGCGGTAAAGTCTATCGAAGAAGCCTTGCCCTACTACGAAAAAATATTGGGTCTTAAATGCGAAGGCGTCGAAGAAGTCCCGAGCCAAAAGGTAAAAACGGCTTTCTTTACTATTGACGGCGTGCATTTGGAACTCTTGGAGCCGACTTCAGAAGACAGCCCCATTGCAAAATTTCTCGAAAAAAATCCGCGCGGCGGCATTCACCACTTGGCATTCTTTACAGATTCCGTCCCCGAAGAGCTTGAACGCGTAAAGGCGGAAGGTGCCCAGCTCATCGACCAGGCACCCCGACCGGGCGCGCACCATAAGGAAATCGCCTTCCTCCACCCGAAATCCACGGCGGGCATCCTTACCGAATTCTGCCAAGACGCAAAAGGCGGCTGCGGTTGCGGATGCAAATAATTGACAAATTTGCAAACTTTCTTAAATTTCAACTCTTTTTTAAGGAATACAAATGGCAATATCACAAAAATTATTGGACGACCTGAACGCAAGGCGCAAGAAAATCATCGCATCAGGAGGCGATGCAAAGCTTGAAAAACGCCATGCAAAGGGTTTGATGTCGGCGCGCGAACGCCTGGAAGCACTCTTCGACGAAGGCTCTTTCCAGGAATTCGGGATGCACGTAACGCAAAATTACAACCTCTTTGACGGTTTGGGCAAAAGCTGCCCCGCCGACGGCTTGGTAAGCGGCATAGGTCTCGTAAACGGAAGACCCGTTGCGGCGTTTGCGCAAGACTTCATGGTTAGCGGCGGCTCTCTCGGCTCTGCACACGCCGAAAAAATCTGCAAGCTTATGAAATTCGCCGCCGAAAACGGCATGCCCGTTATCGGTGTAAATGACTCTGGCGGTGCTCGCATTCAAGAAGGTGTTGACGCCTTGGGTGGTTACAGTAAAATTTTCTGGCAGAACGTAAATCTTTCAGGTGTAGTTCCACAAATTGCAATTATTGCAGGTCCTTGTGCAGGCGGTGCAGCTTATAGCCCTGCCCTTATGGACTTCTTGATTATGACAAAGTCAAACTCAAACCTATTCATCTGCGGTCCACAAGTTATCGCAGCAGCAACAGGCGAGAAGGCAGACCCAGAATCATTTGCATCTGCAGCCGCACACGCTTCAATTTCCGGCAACATTCACTTAGTTGCCGAAGATGATAAGCACGCAATCGAACTTTCAGAAAAGTTGCTCTCGTACCTTCCTTCAAATAATATGCAGGAAGCTCCGCATGATTTGTCGCAACCAGTTGAAAAGGTTCGTGACGAAGTGTTAAACGAAATTGTTCCAGAATCTTCTAAGATTGCCTTGGATGTTTACAAAGTTATAGATCGCATTGTTGACGAAGGTTCATTCTTTGAAATTCAGAACATGTGGGCACGCAATATGGTTACAGGCTTTGCTAAGATTCAAGGCGTTGTAATTGGTATTATTGCAAATCAACCATCATTTAAGGCAGGTTGCCTCGACATTAACGCAGCAGACAAAGCTGCACGCTTCATCCGCACCTGCAACGCTTTCAATGTTCCGATTTTGAACTTGGTTGACGTTCCGGGCTTTATGCCAGGTCTTGCACAAGAACAAGGTGGTATTATCAGACATGGAGCAAAGATGCTATTTGCATACGCATCAGCAACCGTTCCAAAAATCACACTTATTATGCGTAAGGCATACGGTGGTGCATATATTGGTATGTGCAATGCAGAAATGGGTGCAGATATGGTATTTGCTTGGCCAACTGCAGAAATTGCAGTTATGGGAGCAGAAGGTGCTTGCAAGGTTCTTTACAAGAAGGAAATTGCAGAAGCAGAAGATCCAAAGGCAAAAGAAGCAGAACTTCGCGAAGATTATCGTGAAAAGTTTGCAAGCCCATACCAAGCAGCTTCAAAGGGGATGATTACAGATGTAATTGAACCAGCAGAAACTCGCGGAGTATTGGCGCAAGCCTTCCGCGCAACGCTGTCAAAGCGCCAGACGCGCCTGCCCAAGAAGCACGGCAACATCCCTCTGTAAGATTTTATAGAAAGACAGCATATGAATACATTGGCAATAGCATTATATCCAAACGCCTGGGATACTTTCATGTTCATGATAATAGGCTTTGTAATTGTAATGGGAGTTTTAGCCTTCCAATCAATTATAACAGCACTATTGGGAAAGTTTTTCAGTGTTTTGGAAAGCAAAACGGCAAGCAAAACGGCTGAAACAAAAAAAAAATCAGTAGCTCCGTCCGTTCAGAATCCGCAGGGAAACGCTGAACTTGCGGGAGTAATCGGCTCGGCGGTGTACGCGGCTCTCGACGGAGCCCCGCACAGAATCGTATCGGTAACTCCCTCAAACGGCCCTGCCCCTGAAATCGTTGCAGCCATAACGGCGGCCGCAATGATTGCGACAGGCGGATGCTCGGTTGTTTCAATCAAACCCGCAGCCCCCGACTTCAATTGGGCAAGCTCCGGAAGAATGGCGATATTCAACTCGCACAGACCAAACAAATAATCAAAAATTTTACAGAAAGATAAATAAAATGAAAAAATTACGCATCACAATAGACGGTAAATCATACGATGTTGAAGTAGAAATGCTCGGCGAAGTTTCAAAAGCATCTGCTCCTGTTGCAGCACCCGCGGCGGCTCCTGTTGCAGCACCCGCCCCCGCCCCTGTCCAGGCGGCTCCGGCGCCGGCTCCAAAAGCGGCGGCAGGCGCAAATACGGTTGCAAGCCCGTTGGCTGCGGTTGTAGTATCGGTTGACGTAAAGCCCGGACAGCAAGTAAAAGAAGGCGACAAACTCATAACATTGGAAGCGATGAAGATGAATACTTTTGTATTCGCTCCCTCGGCGGGCACAGTTGGTGAAATTTTGGTTTCGGCAGGCCAAAGCGTGGCGGAAGGCGACGCTCTCATAAACTTGGCATAACCGTCTTTTCAAGCTTTGCCTAAAATTGCGGCAAAGCTTGAAAAAATCACTAACCCTACGCAAAACGCGTTTAAAAATTTTAACGAAAAATGTTAAACCAATTATTAGAAATCCTCACAGATTCAGGGCTGTTTTATACAGACTGGAAGATGATTGTGATGTGGATAGTGGTTGGAGTTTTGTTCTATCTGGCGGTAAAACACCAGTTTGAACCTCTGCTTCTCATTCCCATCGCATTTGGCGCACTGCTTGCAAACTTGCCGACTTTCGGTGTTGTAAACAAGCCCGCAGGCCCGATTTTGTCGCCCGAAACGGGCATCGTAGCCTATGTCTTCACCAAAGAGCAGGAAAACCTTTCGACTTCAAGAGTAATCAAAGACCAGCATGACACTCTTTGGCGCGTTTTTTCCGACGAGAAAGTAAAGGAAAACACTCCCGAAGCCAAGAACGCAAAGTTTGCGGAATTTGAAACGAAAGTAAAAGAATATCTCGCAAAAATCGAAAAAGAAACCGCTCCGAAGGCAAAGGAAGAAGGCAAGGCAGATTTGTCCTTCAAAGGCACGGGAACTCCGCAGCTTTTGGCAATCGTCCGCCCCGACAAAAAAATGGAAGGCGAACGCGAATGGATGAACAAGTCCTGCCAAGTCAACTTTAAAGGCAGAACCCTCACTATAATGCCGAACGACAAGCTCATTTGGCTGAATGCGGGCGGCACTGTCGACAAAGTAAACTTCAAGGAAGGCGACAAGGTTGCAAAGAACCAGACAATCATCGAGCTTACAAACACCCACGCGGGCGGCTTGTACCACTACATCTCGATGGGCGTGCTTCTTGAGCTCTTCCCGCCGATAATCTTCTTGGGCGTCGGCGCGCTTACGGACTTCGGACCGCTTATCGCAAACCCGAAAACCCTTCTCTTGGGCGGCGCGGCGCAGTTCGGCGTTTTAGCTACATTGTCCTGCGCAATAGCAATAGGCTTCTCGGCTCCAGAAGCAGCCTCCATCGGCATCATCGGCGGCGCGGACGGCCCGACTTCGATTTTCACGTCGAACAAGCTTGCCCCGCATTTGATGGCTCCGATTGCCGTTGCGGCATATTCCTACATGGCCCTTGTTCCCGTCATTCAGCCTCCGATTATGAGGGCTTTGACAACGGAAGCCGAACGCAAAATCAAGATGACAAGCCTGCGCAAGGTAAGCAAGCTCGAAAAGCTCATATTCTGCGTGTTCGTCACAATTTTCGTAATTATGCTCGTTCCCGACTGCTCCGCCTTGATAGGCATGCTTATGTTCGGCAACTTCATCAAAGAATCGGGCGTTTGCGAAAGACTCAGCAAGTGCGCGCAAAACGAGCTTATCAACATCGTGACGATATTCTTGGGCTCTTCGGTAGGTCTTACAATGACGGCGGACCGTTTCTTGAATTCCAAAACGCTGTTTATTTTGGGATTGGGCGTGGTCGCATTTATGATTTCGACCGCGGCAGGCATACTTATGGCAAAGGCGATGAACCTGTTCTTAAAAGACAAGATAAATCCGCTAATCGGCTCTGCGGGCGTATCGGCGGTTCCGATGGCCGCCCGCGTTTCGCACGTCGAAGGGCAGAAGGCGGACCCGAGCAACTTCCTCTTGATGCATGCGATGGGTCCGAACGTCGCCGG
>JAGBWO010000164.1 GCA_017629765.1 Opitutales bacterium
TGAATACTATCCGCATGACGATATCACAAAGGCGCTCGACCTGATTTTGCTTTTGCATGCCGACCACGAGCAGAATTGCTCGACTTCGACCGTGCGCATCGTGGCTTCAAGCGGCGCGAATTTGTTTGCTTCTGTTTCGGCGGGTATATGCGCGCTGTGGGGTCCGCTGCACGGCGGGGCCAACACGCAGGTAATCAAGATGCTTGAAGAAATCCACAGAAACGGCGGCGACGTCAACAAGGCGATTGAAGACGCAAAGACAGGCAAAAAGCGTTTGATGGGCTTCGGGCACAGAATTTACAAGACTTACGATCCGCGCGCAATGATTTTAAAAGAGGCGGCGCAGAAGGTTTTAAAAGTCGTAAAAAGCAACGATCCCGTATTGGACATTGCCCAAAATCTTGCCGAAAAAGCGCGAAACGACGATTACTTCATCGAAAGAAACCTGTATCCGAACGTCGATTTTTACAGCGGCATAATCATGAAGGCGATAGGCGTCCCGACGGAAATGTTCACCGCAATGTTCGCAATCGGAAGAATGCCGGGCTGGATTGCGCACTGGAAGGAAGTCGCCGAGCGCGTAAAGGGCAGGATAACGCGCCCGCGCCAGATTTATCAGGGCGAGATTAATGTTGACTATATGCGCATGCGCGACCGCGAGCTTTCCGATATCGAACAGTACGAAAAGGATTTCCGCAAGTCGTCGGGCGACGGCGCGTCGGAAAATGCGACGTTTAAGGCGTAGGGGCGTTTGATATGAATTTGAGGGCGAAACTTCCAAACGCCTTTGGATTTTCGCCTTTTTTATAAATTTTCGGAGCAAACAGAAAAATAAATTGTCTAAATTGGTTTTAAGAGAATATGAATTTTTTAATTTTTATAGTAATTCCATTGGTGATAGGGCTTTACGCGCAGGCGAAAGTTTCAAGCGCGTATTCTAAAAACTCTCAAATCCGCTCGCGCAGGGGCATTACCGGCGCGGAAGCCGCGCGCAGGGTAATGAGTTCCGCCGGCATTGACGATGTCGATATTGTGGAAATTGACGGCCATTTGACAGACCATTACAACCCGACGAACAAGACTCTTGCTCTTTCCCGCGAAAATTACAGGGGAACGAGCCTTGCCGCCTTGGGTGTCGCAGCCCACGAAGCGGGGCATGCCATTCAAGACAAGGAAGCATACGCGCCACTTAAAACCCGCATGGCGTTAGTGCCGATAACCCAGCTTGCAAGCTCTATTTTGCCAATCGTTATTTTCGGCGGATTTGTGTTTTTGGGAGGGGCGAGCGGAATTTTATGCATGGAAATTTGCATAGTGATTTACCTGATTATGACGGTGTTCCAGCTTGTCACTTTGCCCGTCGAATACAATGCGAGCGCGAGGGCTAAGGCGCGCCTCCAAACTTTGGGCATTTTGGACGACGATGAAATGTACGGCGTAAACGAAACTTTGGACGCCGCCGCGCTGACATACGTTGCGGCATTTGTATCCTCTTTGGGTTGGCTTCTTTACATGCTTGCAAGCCGCCGCGATTAGGGCAGGTAAATTTTTTAAGATTAGGTTATAAAAAAATCGCAAAGTTTACTCTTTGCGATTTTTTTATTGGAAATCTTCAGCGACGAATAGTTTATCTATTATCTCTTCTATTATTCTGCCTTTTGAGTTTACGTCTTCTCCATCTTCTGTAAAACCTATTTCCATTAATAAATCAGTTAATTTATCACTTAAATCCATTGCTTGCTGCATTGTTAGTTTTAAAATAAATCTTCTGCCGCCTCGCATTGGTTCAAATTTAAGCGTGCTTTGAATAATGTTTAAATATTCAATTTCGTCTTTTGTAAAAATAAAATTTAAAGTAGTTAAATTGTCTCTCATAATCTGCAATTTTTTCGCCGCACATCGTTAATCTATGCAAAAAAAAAGCGGCTTGGCAATAGCCAAACCGCCCAAATTGCGATATTCCAACCAAATTAGATGTTGTAGAATTTGCCGCCGTAGATTGCGTTTTCGCCCAATTCTTCTTCGATGCGGAGAAGCTGGTTGTACTTTGCAACACGGTCTGTGCGGCTCATTGAACCTGTCTTGATTTGACCCGCGTTTGTCGCAACCGCGATGTCCGCGATTGTCGCGTCTTCGGTTTCGCCGGAACGGTGAGAGATAACCGCCGTATAGCGCGCTTCCTTCGCCATTTCGATAGCGTCCAAAGTTTCGGTGAGCGAGCCGATTTGGTTTACCTTTACCAAGATTGAGTTTGCAACTCCTTTTTCGATGCCCTTCTTCAAGAACTCGGTGTTTGTTACAAAGAGGTCGTCGCCAACGAGCTGTACGCGGTCGCCGAGAGTTTCCGTAAGGAGCTTCCAGCCGTCCCAGTCATTTTCAGCGCATCCGTCTTCGATTGAGCGAATCGGGTATTTGTCGCAGAGGTCTTTCAAGAAAGCAACCATTTCTTTGGAAGACTTCTTGGAGCCGTCGGATTTTGAGAAAATGTATTTCTTTGACTTTGCGTCGTAGAATTCGGAAGAGGCAACGTCGAGAGCGAAGAAGATGTCTTTGCCCAATTTGTAGCCCGCCTTTTTAACGGCTTCCGAGATAACTTCGAGGGCGTGTTCATTGCTCTTCAAATTGGGGGCAAAACCGCCTTCGTCGCCGACTGCAGTGGAAAGACCCATGCCCTTCAAAACGCTCTTCAAAGAGTGGAACACTTCCGCGCCCATTCTTACGGCTTCGCTGAATGTGGGTGCGCCGACCGGCATAATCATAAATTCCTGAATGTCGATGGGAGCGTCTGAGTGCGCGCCGCCGTTCATGATGTTCATCATGGGAACGGGCAATACTTTTGCGTTTGGACCGCCCAAGTACTTGTAAAGAGGCTGTCCCAAAGAAATGGCGGCCGCCTTTGCGATTGCGAGCGATACGCCCAAAATTGCGTTTGCGCCGAGCTTTGCCTTGTTCTTTGTGCCGTCGAGGGCAAGCATGAGCTTGTCTGCGCTCAACTGGTCTGTCGCGTCCAAACCGATGAGTTCGGGGGCGATGATTGTGTTTACGTTTTCAACCGCCTTGATTACGCCCTTGCCCAAGAAGCGCTTTTTTGCGTTAAAGCCTTTGGGGAAATTCTTATCCGCCAATGCTCCGTCGCGCAATTCAAGCGCTTCGGAAACGCCTGTTGACGCGCCCGATGGCACAGCAGCGCGGCCGAGTGAGCCGTCTGCGAGTTCTACGTCGACTTCAACTGTCGGATTGCCGCGCGAGTCGATGATTTGTCTTGCTCTGATATCTACGATTGTTGTCATATTTTTACCTTTACAAAAAATTGATTTTCAAGTTTAAGCAAAATTAATTCCGATGTTCTTTTATCTGTGCGATTTGTCAACAAAATAAGCGTTTTTGCGGCATATTTATTTTTGCTTTCTAACTTTTGTTAAGCCTGTCGAAAAGATATTGCGCCTTCTCTAAAACCGCCTTTTCCGCCTTTTCGATTTCATTTTTGCGCATTTGTATGTTTTCGTTTGCGACTTTCGACAAATCGGACAAGTCGTATAAAAATATTCCGCCAAGATTTCCGCACGATTTTTCCACGTTGTTTGGCACAGCCAAATCCATTAGGAAAATCGGCTTGCTTTTCCTGTACTTTTCTGCGGCTTCGGCGATTTCCATAGTTATTATGCTTTCGGCGTTTGAAAGCGCGAATATGGCGATGTCGAATTTGCCGAGCTCTTGGGCGACTCTTTCAAAGCCTATCGCGCTGCCTTTTACGTCGTCTGAGAGGGATTTTGCGTTTTCCCACGTCCTGCTTGAAACCGTTATGTTTTCCGCGCCCCTTGCGCACAATGCCTGCGCGACGCTTCTGCCGACTTCGCCAGAGCCTGCCAGCAAAATTTTTGTTTTGGAAATATCCTCAAATATTCTCGAAGCCACTTCCGCCGCGACCGCGCCTATTGTGGTGTTGCCGCTTCCGATTTCGGTGTTTGTCCTAATCCATTTTGCGCATTGTATCGCCTTTTGTATGACGCGGTTTAGAACCGACTTGCAGTAGTTTTTTTCGGAGGCGAATGCGTATGCCTTTTTTATTTGCCCCAGAATTTCCGTTTCCCCGACCATTTGCGATTTCAGCCCCGAAGCCGTTTCAAAAAGGTGGATTATCGCGTCTTTGCCTTTGAAAATTTTTGCGCTTTCCAAAAACTTTTGCGTCGGGCGCGCTCCGTTTAGGG
This sequence comes from Opitutales bacterium, assembly GCA_017629765.1. Classification (GTDB taxonomy): domain Bacteria; phylum Verrucomicrobiota; class Verrucomicrobiia; order Opitutales; family Intestinicryptomonadaceae; genus Intestinicryptomonas. The sequence continues at coordinate 4,209 of JAGBWO010000164.1, forward strand.
TTATAGCGCCAAGGCATGCGTTGAAAGTTTTTTCGGGGGAGCCGACGGCGAAAATTTCAACCCTGTTGCAGGTGGAAAGCGCGAATATTTCGTCTATATCTCGATTGTTCAGCGCAGTTTCGCAGGCCTCTTCCAGAAGAGTTCCCGAAAGCGAATATTCGGCTATCATTGAGGCGTCGCATGCGTCGTGCGCGATTCCGATTGAAAATATTTCGCTTTCGGGCGGCATAAATCAGTATTCCGGCATCATAGAGCTTATGACGTCGCAAAATTCAAGCAGCTTTTCGTTTCTGCCCTCGAATTTTGCGATTGTCCCGCGCGCCTTTTCGACTTCTTTTTCGTATATTTCGGCGCACTTCTTAAAGACGCCGGTTTCCGACATCATTTGGCGCAATGCTTGCGGGGAATGCCTGTTTAAATTTTTTGAAAGCTCCGCGCTTTCGCGTTTTGGCAGGGTTTTTAAGAGAATTATGACGGGAAGCGTCCTCTTTTCCGATATGAAATCCGTGCCGGCGGTTTTGCCCGACTGGCTTTCGGCCATGTTCCAGTCGCAAATGTCGTCGTACATTTGATACGCCCTGCCGAGGGCTTTTCCCGCTTCCTGGGCGGCTTTTGCCCATTCGGATTGCGCTCCGCATTCGAGGCTTGCCCCCAAAAAGCAGGCAAATTCAAACAGCGACGCGGTTTTGCCTTCGATAATCGAAATGTATCTTGCCATGTCCGTTTCGCGGCTTTTGGCGAGCGTTTGCATTATTTCGCCCTGCGAAAGCGTCTTTACGACTCCGACAGCCCTCGATGAAACTTCGGAATCCGCGCCTTCGAGAGAAAGCCCCATTGCATGCGCAAAAATCGCGTCTCCCAGCAAAATCGCCGTGCGCGCTCCGAATTTCTTGAATACGGTTTCTTCGTCGCGCCTCAAATCGGCGTTGTCGATTACGTCGTCGTGTATCAGGCTTGCGAGGTGGATTAGTTCTACCGCGGCGGCGCGCTTTTGAAGCTCCTTATCGGAATATTTTTTCGACGGGGCAGAGGAATAAACCAGCAGGGGGCGCAAATATTTTCCCTGCGGCTTTATGCATTCCGCCGCCTGTTTGCGGACTTCAACGTCAAAGCTTTCCGCCTGCTTTTTTAGATATGACTTTAATTCGGAAATGTGCTTTTCAAAGCTTTCCGCAAATTTTTCAAATCTGGCGTTTTTGTATTTCATTATGCCTCTTACAAATGAAATAGTTTCTCATATTGCCGAAATTTTACAATTAAAAAAGTTGAAAACCCGACTATTTTTCTTTTCATGAAGAATATGCAGGATAATCCGCTATATTCGATATTGATTTTCTTGGTGGGCGCATTCTTTTTTAGGATGTGGCTTGGCGACGCGCGGCGCGGCGGCGGCGCCCGCTCTTTTCCCGGCGCAAGTTTTGCGGGGTTGCCGATTTTAATTTTCGGCTCTTTGGGCGCATTGCTGATTTTGGCGGTTGAGACCGTTTTGGAGTGCAGGCTCGGCTTTGCCGGAGAGCAGAGCGAGGTGAAATTCTGGGCTGTTTTTGTATGGATTTCGGCGGCGGCAACCGAAGAAATTATTTTTAGAGGCTACATCGTTATTCAAAACAGGGGCAGGGCGGCGCTTTATGCGGGCATTTTTGCGGCTTCGGTTTTGTTTGCTTTATGCCATCCTTTTTTATGGGATTATACGGTTGAAAAAGGTCTCCAAATAAATCTGACGGCAAAGGCGTTTTTCAGCACGGCTTTTATTTTTGCAAATTCGGTTTGGTTTTATTTTTTGCGCTTTAACCGCCATAACAAAACGCAGTCGCTGCTTCCGTGCATGGCTGCCCACGCCGCTTACAATATCGGGGTATTTGCGGTAAAGGCGTTTCAGGGTTTTGTTGTCTGGGATTTATAAAATGGCGGATTTTTTGAAAAAGGGGGCGTTTTACCTTGCGCCGATGTCGGGCTATACGGACGCGGCGTTTAGGGAAATTGCCATGGAATGCGGAGCGGACGTTTGCGTAAGCGAATTTGTCCACGCCCGCGCCGTACTATCAAAAGCCCCCAAGGTCTTGGAGAAACTGCGAATAGACGTTTTGGCAAGACCCTGCGGAATACAGCTTTTCGGGGGGGACGAATTTGAAATGGCAGACGCGGCAAGCTTTGCGGAGGAATATGCAAAGCCGGATTTTATCGACATAAATTACGGATGCCCGGCGCCGAACGCGGTTGGCGCGGGCGCAGGTTCGGCTCTTTTAAAGGACGTGCCTCAAATGGTTAAAATCGCAAAAAAAGTAAAAGGGGCGTTGAAAAAAATTCCGCTTACCGCAAAGATGCGCACCGGCTGGGGAGCTGAAAGCGTCTTGCCGAAAGCCGCGTTGGAGCTTGAAGGGGCGGGGGTGGAGGTTTTGGCTGTCCACGGCAGGAGCAAAAATCAGGGCTACAGGGGCGATGCCGATTGGGCGATAATCGAAAAAACTGCGGAGTGTTTGAGTATTCCAGTGGTAGGCAACGGCTCGGTTGAAAAATTATCGGGCGCGGAGTTGCGCGGCAGTGCCTGTTTTGGTTTTATGGTCGGCAGGGCGGCGGTCGGCAACCCTTGGATATTCGGGGAAATCAAGGCGAAGCTAAACGGGGAAATTTTTATCCCCCCCGCTTCCGAAAAGCGCATTGCAACGGCTTTAAAATATCTTGAAAAATCCCTGCAAAACCAGGGCGAAAATACCTTAAAGGCGATCCGCGCAAACTTGATTGCGTTTGCGCGCGGGCATCGCGGGTTTAAAAAAATTCGTTTGGCTCTTGCAAATTCCAAGACAATCGAAGATGCTTATGCCGTTCTTAAAGGTTTTTTAAATGAGTAGGCTTATAGTTTTGATTTTTATTTTCGCGGCGGCGCATGCGTTTGCGGAGGAGGCTCAGGCGGACTTTGACGCGGGTGTGTTCGCCTATGCCAATGAAGACTTTAAAACTGCGAAGGAGCGTCTTTTGAAAGTAGAGCTTGCAAACGATGCGAAATCCCGCTTTGCGGATTTTCTGCTTGCGATGATTGCCGTAAAAGACGGCGACGATGCCCTTGCGCGTTCCAAGTTTGAAAGGTGCTTCAAAAATTTGCCGGAGGGCAACGAATTGAATTTGGCGAAAATTTTTGCGGCGTTTTGCGACATCAACGGATTTTTTAAATACGAGGTTGAACTTCTTGCGCCGTTTTACAAAACCCATAGGGAAATTGTTTTGTCGGACAGCCTGCTTGCGTGGAGGTTTGCAAGGTCGCTAATCGAGTGCGGAAAACCCGAAGAGGCGAAGGGCGTATTAAAGGCGTTGTGGCAAAAATATTCGTCGGACAAAAACGCGGACGGGGTCGACAAAATTCTCTTTGACGAAAGGGCGTGTTCTCTTTTGAAGGATTTTGTCGCGGAGGAAAATGGCGCAGGCGCGGCGTCTGCGAGGGCTAAAATCGTACGGGGCGAGTTTGGCGGGCTGAAATTGCCCGAAGATGCCGGAGTCGGGCTTGTGCTGAAATTTTTGCAGCTCAAAAAGGAAGTTGGCGAAAGCGACTTAAACAGGGCGGTGGAGGAAAATTCGGAGTCCGAATTCGCGTATGAGGCGTGGTATGCGCTTGCGGTAAGGATGTTTGAAGAGGGGCAGTATGAAATATCGTATGCTATGGCGGTGCGCGCGCTAAGCCTCGCCCCCGATTCCCTTGAAGACACTTGGAAAATTTATGTGCTGGCGGGGGACTGCCTGCGCTTTCAAAAAAAATACAAAGAGGCGCGCGGTGAATATCTTAAAATTTCAATGAACCGCAAAATGCAGGGCAAGCCCGCCGCGGAGGCGATTTACAAGTGCGGGCTTTCCTATTTTGAAGAGGAAAAGTGGGCGAATGCCTACGAATGCTTCCAGAGGGTGTTTGTAGCCTATTTCGGCTTTGAGGAATGGTCGTCTTTGGCGTATTACTACGGGGCGAAATCGCTGCTTGAATTGGGCGATCCCGTCGGGGCGAGAAACATACTTAGGGAGTATTTGCGCCACTCAAGGCAAAAAGACTCTGCCATGTACCATAAAATCGCGGTTCTTTGGTCGAAAATAAAACTGAATTAAATATGAAAATTTTGGGGCTTGATTACGGACACAGGAGAATCGGTCTTGCATTTGCCGACGAACTTGGCGTGGCGTTTCCGATTGCCGCCGCGGTCGAAAACAGTGTCGAGGCGCGCCTAAACCACATTGCGCTTGAAATAGAGCGCAGAAAGCCCGACGTGCTTCTTGTGGGATATCCGTACAATATGGACGGCTCCGCAAGCCAAAAGATGAAAGAAGTGGATGCTTTCATAGAAATTTTGAAGTCGAGATTTTCCCTTCCGGTCGATACTTCCGACGAGCGTTTAAGCTCTTTTCAGGCTGAGGCGGATTTGGAGGCTTTCGCTCCTAAAAAGTCGCGCAAAAAAACTGTTGCGGCGCGCCAAAAATACAGAAGAAGCGGCGATATCGACAGCCGCGCAATCGCAATCGTATTGCAGGATTACATCGACAACCGCCCCTCGTAAGCTATGCCAAAGACAAGATTTAAATGCCATTGCGCCTACGACGGCACCGATTTCAGGGGCTGGCAAAGCCAGCTTTGCGGCAACACAATACAGGATTTCATAGAGCGCAGAATTTCCGAAATTTTTTCCGAGAAAATCAGGATACACGGCA
>JAGBWO010000165.1 GCA_017629765.1 Opitutales bacterium
CCCCTGCGGACCGCGCGGCGTTTCATAAGCCCTTTTATGTAGCCTCTGAGCGTAATCATTTTTTTAGGGCGAAGCGGTTGATTAGCTCTTTTGCAAGCTTGTCGTATGCAAATGAGCCTTCGTTAAAGCGCGCGTGCTCGAAAATGGTTCTGCCGAAACTCGGTGCCTCGGCAAGCCTTACCGTGCGCGGAATCATCGTTTTAAACACATAGTCGCCAAGATGCGTGCGCACTTCGTTTACAACCTGCTTTGAAAGGTTTGTGCGCGAATCGTACATTGTCATAATTACGCCGCCCAGCTGCAAAGAGTCCGAAACGCCGGCATTTTGGAGTTGTTCTACGACCCCCAAAATCTGCCCAAGCCCTTCCATTGCCAAATATTCGCATTGAAGCGCAATCAAAAGATAGTCGGAAGCGGCGAGGGAGTTCATTGAAAGAAGCCCGAGCGACGGCGGGGCGTCGATTATTATGGCGTCGAATTCCTCCGAATTTTTGAGGGGTTCAAGGCATTCTTTAAGCCTTAAAAGATAGTTTTCGCTGCCAGAAAGCTCGACTTCTATTGCGGATATGTCGACTTCGGAGGGGATTATCGAAAGCCTGTCGCGGCCTGTCGGCAGGATTTTATCGCTTGCCGAGCCTTCTCCGCACATAACTTTGTAAAGGCTCGCCCCCTGTTTCTTCTCTATGCCGAGCGCGCTTGTGGCGCTTGCCTGCTGGTCCATGTCTACAAGAAGCGTTCTGATTTTTCTGCGCGCGAGGGCGGCGGACAGGTTTACCGCCGTTGTTGTTTTGCCAACTCCGCCTTTTTGGTTTGCTATCGAAAATATTTTTGCGGGCATAGTCTGCTTTATTTTAAGTTTGTCTTAATCTTTTAAGTAAAGATTGAATTTCCGCGTTTGTAAAATCTTTTATTAAAAAAAAGAGCTTTTCGCGCCGTCCTTTGTTTCGATTTTTTATATAACTTGACTTTTTGGCGAAATCGGGCAGATTTTTACGGTTAAAACATAAAAAACGCGGAAATTCCCCGATTTTCCGCCCGAAAGGAATTTTTTAGAAAGTCAGTATGGCAAAGGTAGATTTGGAATTGGTAAAAATGGTGCTTCAGCGCGCTAAAATAGACACGCTTGACGTCGCCAAAATCATCGAGGACATAAACTTGGAAACCAAGCTTGCGGAGGAGTCCAAAGGCGAAAAAGAGCCTCCCGTAAAAAAGCAGTTCGTATTCCTTTTGAGCGACCCTTACGGCAAATTCAAGGGCGATACGGACTTCACGGGATGGGTCGTGCAAATTCCCGAAGACGAAAATCCCGCAACCGCGCTTGAAAAGCTCCATCTTGGCGCGTACGACTTCAACCGCTCCGTAAAGGGCAGGCGATATCCCGTGCGCACAGTCGCCGAAGCCTGCGAGTTCGGAAGCGCGAAAATTTTCAAGGAGCAGAAAATTTGGATAAAAAGCAAAGAACCCGTTTTGGTCGTTCCCACAAACAATAAAATTCCCACCGAGTAGATTCAGGAAATTCTTATGCAGATGCGCGTCACACAGTACGGAGAGCCTGTCTTAAAGCAGAAGGCGGAAGACATCGACATATTTAACGACGAGCTTGAAACGCTCGCAAGCGATATGTTTGAAACTATGTGCGGGGCAAACGGAATAGGGCTTGCCGCGCCGCAGGTCGGCATTTCAAAGCGCATGTTCGTAATAGACATGCGCCGCAGGGCGGACGCGGAGAGCGAGTGCAATTTCACTCTCGACGGGCGGTATGTCCCTCTCGAGCTTGCAATGCCGCTTGTAGCGGTAAATCCCGAAGTTGAAAACGCGGGCATGTATGTTGAAACCGCCGAGGAGGGATGCCTTTCTTTTCCCGGAATTTATGCGGAAGTCGAGCGGTTTTACAAGGTCAGGCTGACTTACAACGATTTGCGCGGAATGCGCCATGAAATCGTTTGCGACGGGCTTTTTGCGCGCTGCATTCAGCATGAAAACGATCATTTAGAAGGCGTCACCTTTGTTGACAGGCTTTCGCCAAAGCAGCTTTTGAAAATATCTTCGAAGCTGAAAAAAATAAAGCGTTCCTCGCGCGACTTCTTGAAGGGTCAAAAATGAGCGCGCCTGAAACCGAGCCGCAAACGCGCCTTTATGTCCATCCCGAAGGCGCGGAGCCGATTAGGGCGGACAAGGCTGTTTCCGCTTTTCTTGCGGGCGAATTTTCGCGTTCGAGGCTCGAAGAAAGCTTTAAGAGCGGCAATGTGAAAATATCCGGCGGGGCGATTCCCAAAAAAAGAATTTTGGAGGCGGGGGACGTTGTTGAAATTATTCTTCCCGAAATTCCGTCCGCAGAGGTAAATCCCGTTGAAATTCCCGTTGAAGTTTTGTACGAGGATGGCGATGTTGTCGTGGTAAACAAGCCCGCGGGAATGACTGTCCATCCCGGAAGCGGAACGGGGGAGGACACTTTGTGCCATGCGATGATGCACCACTGCAAATCAAAGCTCAGCATGGCGGGCGGGGCGATGCGCCCGGGCATTGTCCACAGGCTCGAC
>JAGBWO010000020.1 GCA_017629765.1 Opitutales bacterium
CGTTTGCCGCACACGCAAACATAAGCGCGCCCAGTCCGGATACGGCAACCCCTCCAATTTTATTGTACTTTGACCAAAGAGCGTCGCTTGCAACGGTGTATTTCGACCTCATTCCGAAAATCGGATTTCGCGGCAGAAAGTACATAAACACCCCTGCGGCAAAAAACGTGACGCTTATAAAAACATGAACGGGCAATAAATTGACATGCATTGTCCCCATAAAAACTTTTATGCAAAAAAACGCAAGGGATTTTAAGGCACGGGAGCATTTATTTTTTTGTTGAAAAAGAAGGCGGAATAAATTTTCATTATAACCTTACAATCTTTTATTATGAGCGCAAAAACAAAAGAAAAACCTCAAAACTCCGCAGGGAGGTGGATTGGATACCGCAAAGAGATAAAAGTCCTCGACTGCACAATCCGCGACGGCGGGCTGATGAACAACAGCAATTTTGAAGACAAAACCGTCAGAGCTGTCTATGACGCCTGCACGGCGGCCGGCGTTGACTATATGGAAATCGGCTACAAAAACAGCAAAAAGATTTTCGCGCCCGACATATATGGCGCGTGGCGCTCTTGCGACGAAGACGATGTCCGCAGAATCGTCGGAGACAATAAGTCGGACTTGAAGCTCTGCGCAATGGCGGACGCCGAAAAAAGCGACTATAAAACCGACATTCTTCCGAAGGAAAAAAGCCCCCTTGACATGATAAGGGTTGCGACATACATCCACCAGCTTCCCCTTGCAATCGATATGATAAAAGACGCGACCGACAAGGGCTATGAAACCACCGTAAACATTATGGCGGTTTCAACCGTGCGCGAGCAGGAATTGGACGAAGCGCTGGAAATGCTCTCCCAGTCTCCCGTCGGCACAATTTACTTAGTGGACAGCTTCGGCTCGCTTTACACCGAACAAATCGGCTACATGGCGCGCAAATACTTGAAATACGCCAGAGCGGCGGGCAAGGAAGTCGGCATACACGCCCACAACAACATGCAGCTTGCGTTCGCAAACACAATCGAGGCAATCACAAAAGGCATAAATATGCTCGACGCGACCATGGCGGGCTTGGGACGCGGCGCAGGCAACTGCCCTCTGGAGCTTCTAATCGGTTTTCTGCACAACCCCAAATATATGCTCCGCCCAGTATTGGAATGCATACAAAACGACATCGAACCCCTGCGCGAAAAGCTCGGCTGGGGCTTTGACTACTCTTATATGCTGACGGGGCTTTTGAACCGCCACCCGCGTTCGGCAATGGCGCACAACGACAGCGAAAACAAGAAAGACATTCTTTATTTCTACGACCAAACAATTCGGGAAATATAAAACGACCGATACGCCACAAAAAAACCTTTATCGAAAGATAAAGGTTTTTTTTATTTAAATTATTTAAATCTTAGCAGACCAAAGAGCCGAAATCGCCAAAAGACGCGTTAAAGCCGCCGGGTTTGCCCTTGCAAATGACGCTTACCGCATTGTGCGAATGCAAACTTTCCAAGTGTATGCACGCCGCCTCAAAATCGGCGATTCGCGAATCCTTGTCAAGCTCCGCATAAATCAAGCGCGCGGCGTCTTCCACAAATTTGACATAAGCCCCGTTCAGCTCCGCAAACGCCTGCTCGTCCTCGCGCTTTACCATAACCTGTGTCTCTGTTTTAAGGGCGTTTAAGCAGTGCGCGTGCAAGTCCTCGATAAAGAGCGTTTCACCCTTCGCAAGCTCGACGCTGACCCTGACCTTTGAACGCTGCGAATGCGGCACACAATAAATATCGCGGTTTATGCGGGCATGCTCGCTCAGTTCCGCAGAGCATGGGCAGGCGGAAGAGTACACAAAATCGAAGTGGATAAGCCTGCGAAGCCTGTCAAGATCGTCCAGACGCGCCTCATATGCGCAGTCGTAGTATTGCCAGCCTTCAAGCCCGCTGCGCAGGCTTTTCTGCTTCATCGGATATTGAAAAGATATTTTTATGCCTGCGCGGGATGTGGAAACCTGCTTTTTCATCGCGCGCAAAATTTCCGACAATATTTCGGGAGAAAACACCCGTTCTTTAAAATCGTAAAACGTACGCATTATGCGCGACATATTTATGCCCTTTGAATTTGCCGCAAGCGAAACCGTGCCGGTAACCGAAGCTTGAAGCTCGCGCACCTCGCAGTCTTTTGAAATGAATTTCAAAGGCAGCTTGAAGTTGTGCATCCCGACCTGCATAATGGGAACATTCGCGCCCTTTATTTGCGAAGAATCCGCATTTTGCATATCCGGAAGGTTAGAGCTTCCGCAATTTGCGGCAACTCCGTAAAAATCTTTCGGAGACACAAGATTTATCGAATTGTCTTTTTTATCTTTCATCATCTTAAAACCGCCGCTTTTTTCTTCATGCGCAAAGCGATTATTTTAAAAGGTAATTTTTATGCGTTTAAAAACGCGCCTTGTCGAGACTATTTTTATATCGGCAGCTCCAAACCGTTTTTATGAAAATAAAAAATGCGGTTTTTAAATCGGAATATTCGTCTTTTAATGTAAAATTAAGATTTCAACGAGAATAAAAAATACGGCAAGAGCGTACAAATAGCACATTCCTGCCGTAACTTTTTTATTGAAACGGAGTATCCCCCAAATTTCACGCAACCATACCACACAACTATAATTAATTATTTTGCGTCAAACTGCGGCTTAGACGAGCATTTACAAAAAAACTGCGATAGGAGCGTACATAAACGTACATGACTATTGCAGTTTTTTTAGTGAAGCGGAGAAACATAATTTCACGCCTCTTTTATTTATTATTTTGCATCAAATCAGGGGTCAGACGAGCATTTACAAAAAAACTGCGATAGGAGCGTACATAAACGTACGTGACTATTGCAGTTTTTTTAGTGAAGCGGAGTATAAGCCCAATTTCACGCAAAATAACTATGCTTCGGCAAACGTTATGTCAGGCTGGAACGAAACCGTCAAACGATACTGCATTCCCGGACGCATAACCATCGGATGCTTTCTTTCGAGAATCTGCAAGTAGTGTATATTGCCCCAGAAAGTACGGTATGCGGGATCTTCCGTCACCACCTGCGTGTCTATCCATTCCGCCTGAAAATCGTCTTTTTCAACACCTATGCCCAAGCCGTTTTCGCCAATTGCGTAGGTTGTGGGAACATGGTATTCGCTGTGCGGAGAAGCGATGGCGACCACAAAGCGCATTGAATCAAGCTTGACTTGCTGCTTTACCGAATAAATGAAGTCGGCGGTTATTTTGTCGCCGGAGAATGTCCAGTTGACTTTGCAGGAGCCGATGCCGTTTAAAATTTCGCCGTCGGAGGAAATAAGCTCAGGCTGTTCGTATCTGAAAAAGTACGAGTTGCGCAAGCCTATGCCCGTAGTGCAACGCTTTCCATAGTATGACGGAACAGTCTTTTTGCCGTCAAAAACGAGTTCCGGAACAAGAATCGGCATATAGCGGTCTGCGGGCCAGTCGAAAATTCCCGTCATGTGCGGGAACGCCAATGAAGAGGAGGTGTTTGCCACTCCGGGAGAAATCAGCGGGAGATGCAAATGCATGCCGCTTTCGGCATTATGGTAAATGAATATGCCCTGCTCTTTTTTCTGCGAGGAGTCAAAAGAAACATATTTTCCAAAGCTCTTGACGGAGCGGGGCTTTACCTGCAAGGGGCGCGCAACGCACTTTGCAAGGCGCGACCATTGGCACAAATAGCGCGCGGCGTCAAAATTCACCATTCTGGTTGAGGAGGAATCGGAAGTGCGCTCGGCGTCGCGAACGACCATATAGCCGTTCTCCTGATCGAGATAGGTCATAAAGAAGAACTGGAACAAGCGGCGGAGAATATCCATATAATCCGCCATTTTTTCTTCGGCAATCCATCCGTCGCGCATAGCCTGCAAAATCATAGATATGCAGTACATCTGGCTGTACGCGCCAAGCCCTCTGCCAAACGCCCAGCCAAGTCCGTCGGCTCTCACAATGTCGGGAAGAAGCTTTAAGTATTTTTCGGCAAAAGTGCGAAGCGAAGGTATTTTGCGGTCACGCAAATGAATGTTGGCATGGAGCTGCAAAGCCTGGCGGATAAACACGAAAGACGATATTCCGGACAAATCGAAAACGCCCGTAATCCGGTCTTCGACCTTGTCGTCAAAATAGTTGGTGGAAGACGACGCCTGTATGCGCTCCAAGAACCTGTCAATCAGCTTGCCTGTTTCGTCCTTTTTGCTAAGCCCCATCGAAAAGCGCGCAACGGCCTTTGCGATATTGAAAATCTGGTAGGAATTTTCGTAGTCGGTACGCGCCAAAAGCTGGCGGTCCAAGACCTTGCGGGTTTCTTCCGAAAGCTTTTCCCATACGGGATTGCGGTCTTTGGCGGGGCCGAATGAAAGAAGGCCGAGCGCGGAGTAGCCTATGCCGTTTTCAGCGTCGGAATCGGAAAACGCCTGAGATGTAATGCATCGGGACGCAAGATCGACAATGTCAAAGCCGTTAAAATTGGTTTCGCCCGTAGCCCTGTAAAATTCGCCGAGCGCAAAAGCCGCATGACCCTGCTCGTCGGGGGACGAAATTTCCCCTTCGAGGGGAGATATTGTGCCGTCTTCATTGACGGATTCCAAGTTGCGGCCCAAAATAGCGCGGGCCATATCCATACATTGTTCTGAAAAATTTAGCATATTTTCCGATAATTGCTCACTAAAAAGAGAATAAACATAATCCTACATTCCCAATTATTGTCAAATATAAAATTGGATTTAAAGATTGCCGCGATTATAAAAAGAATATGATTAAGAGCTGCGCTGAAAGAACCCTCAAAAACATCGAAAGAGGATATACGGTTGAATATCCCACGGCAGGCAAGTCGTTGGGAGACGCCGCGTTGGAATACGCAAGCGCGGGAGGATTGGTTGTGGAGCCTGAAATCACGCCCATCAAAGTGAAATAGTCAAACTTAAAAAGCAGGCGCCCCAAGAACGCAGCCGAAATCACGGGGACAACGGTAATGAGCGCGCCATAGGCAATCCACTTGTAGCCGCCGTTTAAAACGGTGTCCAAAAAGCCTTCGCCTGCGCCAAGCCCGACCCCCGCCAAAAAGAGCGCGATGCCGAATTCCCTTATCATCAAATTCGCGCTTACGGTGGTGTATGTGGCAAGGTTAAGCTTGTAGCCGAATCTTCCAAGCAAAATGGCGACAACCAAAGGCCCGCCCGCCAAACCGAGCTTGACAGCCTGCGGAATGCCGGGGAAGTGGAATGGAATCGAGCCTACAAAAACTCCGAGAAAAATCCCGAGAAAAATCGGAACAATGTTCGGATGGCGCAAATTCGTCATGGAATTGCCCAATTTCTTTTCAATATTGTTGATAGCCGATTCGCTGCCGACAATTGTCACGCGGTCGCCTATTTGAAGGCTCAAATCGCGGTGCGCAACAAGGTCGATGCCCGCGCGGTTTACCCTTGTGATGTTAAAGCCAAGCCCGTCGTACAATCCGAGCCTGTACAAAGTCTTTCCGTTAACGGAGGCGTTCGTAACCATAATTCTGCGGGCGGCCATATAGGCTTTCAGCCTGTCCCAAGACATATCTATTTTCTCGCCGATGAACGCCTCAACCGCCTTCACGTCGCGCTTGGCGGTAATAACCAGAATCTTGTCGTTCAAAGTCAGGACCGAATCGGGGCTTGGCACGACAATTTCCCCGTCCGCGCCGCAAATGCGCGATATTACAAAGTTCTTTGAAATCAAATCGCGCAGCTCGTGTATGTGCTTCCCGTCGATTGCCGGATTTTTCACAACCAATGAAATTCTCTGCGCGTCAACGGCATCCTGAGAGCTTTTTGCAAGGCTTGCGTTTTCTTTTTCAATGTTGATTTTAAAAATGAATTTTATGAAAAGAAGGGAGCCTATCACCCCCATTACGCCCAAAGGATAGGCGACCGCATAGCCCATTGATATTGCGGAAGAATTGCCCTGCGGATTTAGCTCCGCAAAAGTCTGCGTGGCGGCGCCCAAACCCGGAGTGTTCGTAACCGCGCCCGACATAATGCCGACCATGGTTTCAATGGGAAGCCCCGTTATGAATTTTAACGCGATGCAAGTAAAAACGCCCATTGCGACAATGAAAACCGCCACCGCGTTCATTTTCAGCCCGCCCTCCTTGAAAGACGAGAAAAAGCTCGGTCCCACCTGCAAGCCAATGGCAAAAACAAACAATATCAAACCGAATTCCTTTGCGAAATTCAAAACATTATGCTCTATGCGCATTCCGAAATGGCTCGCAACTATGCCCACAAACAAAGCCATCGTAACACCGAGCGAAATCCCCCCCACTTTAAATTTGCCCGACGCCACCCCCAAAAAAATGACAAGGGCCAAAACAGCCACGCTGTGCGCAATTCCCGTTCCGAAAAACAAATTATGAATCCAGTCCATATTTATTCCAAAAATACTTTCTATAAAAAAGCATTTAATAAAGCACTCAAAAAACAGTTGGCGCAAGACTATTTTTTCAAAAATTTTTCGATAAAAAATAAAACGGGCGCGGCGGAAAAATTTAGTTTGAACAAAATCCTAAAAAACGGCAAATTATAAATAATCGATATTCATATGAAATCCTTCCGCGACACAATTTTGGGGAAAATCTGCATTGAAGAGGAAAACGGCTTCATAACAAGGCTCTCTTTTCTCCCGAAAGACTTTTCCGCGCCGCCGGAACAAGAGAGTAAAACCATGGAAAAAGCCTTTAAGGAGCTTTGCCAATACTTGGAAGGCAAACGGCGGAAATTTACGGTGCCGATAAACCCGAAAGGCACGCCTTTCCAAAAAAGCGTATGGGAAAACCTCCTCAAAATTCCATACGGAAAGACGGCCACATACAAGGACATCGCAATAGCGTGCGGGAACTCAAAAGCGGTGCGGGCTGTCGGAATGGCAAACAACAAAAACCCAATCGCGATAATCATTCCCTGCCACAGGGTAATAGGCTCAAACGGGAAACTTTACGGATACGCTTCGGGAACGCAAATAAAAGAGGCTCTCTTAAAAATCGAAAAAGTACAATTTTAAAATTGTACTTTTCCGCCAAGCCGATAGAGTCGCCCATTGATTTTTCCAATAAAATTATGACTTTTAACGAATTAAAGAAGCTTTCAAAAACGGATACCTCAGGATGCCCGAAATTGAGGGCTGCCCTGCTCGGAGACACCGCCACGCAATTTTTGGCGGCGGCTTTAAAAGGCATGTCCGCAAAGCTCGGAATGAATCTTGATTTGTTTGAAGCGGATTTTAACCAAGTTGAAAGCCTGCTATCGGCGCGCAATTCGGAACTGGAAAAATTCGGGGCGGACTTCATCATAGTGTTCCAGTCTTCGCAAAAGCTTTTGGAAAAGCATTCAAGGCTCGGCTTCAATTCGCAAAAAAATTTGGCGGCGGAAAGAATAGATTTTTTAAAAGCCGCCTGCAAAAATTTCCCAAAGCCGAAAATCATCTGCTTAAACTACGCCGAAATCGACGACGGAATATTCGGCTCTTACGCGAACAAAATCGAGGCGTCCTTCATAAGCCAAGTCCGCAGGCTGAATTTGTCGCTCGCGCAGCTCGCGCAGGAAACTCCGAATTTTTATGTTTGCGACATCGCCGCGCTCCAAAACAAAATCGGCAGGCAGGCAATGTTTAACCCCATGCTTTACGCGAACGCTGAAATCGACATTTCCCCCGACGCCC
>JAGBWO010000166.1 GCA_017629765.1 Opitutales bacterium
CAACGCGCAACTGGAAGTACGAGGAAATTCCGTCGGGGGTAGACTGGGATATGTGGTGCGGCCCCGCGCCGTACAATCCTTACTCCAAGGAACTCTTGCCAATGATTGACATAACGCAGGATAACCCGTACAACAATCACGGGTTCCCGTCTTGGCGCGACCATTTGGATTACGGCAACTCAAATCAGGCGGACTTCGGAGCGCACCACTACGACATAGCAATGTGGGGCTTGGGCTTGGACGGCAAAGGCCCGAAGAGGGTTGTTGTTTTGGACAATGCAAATCTTCCCGGAACTCCCGGCAAGCGCCAGTATTACTACGAAACGGAAGCTGGGGTAAAGATTTTCAAGGGCAATCCGGCAAAGGAAGTTTGCCCGATAGATTTTGCCGTTGTGTTTGTCGGCACCGAAGGCGTTGTAGCTGCCGATAGAGGCGGTTTGAACAACGCATTCTGGGCAAACAAGAAGTATTATTACGACATGAAGATTGCGGATTCCGACATCGCATGCCAAAAAGCTCCGGGCAACGAACACCGCGACTGTTTCTTCAACGCAGTGTTTAACGGCTCTCCGGTTACCGCTCCGGTGGAAGGGGGCATGACTTCTGCGGAAGTTTCGATTATGGGCAATATCGCTTATCGCTTGGGCAGGTCTTTGGAATGGGATTGGCGCAAGGGCGAATTCGTAAACGACGACGAGGCAAACAAGCTTCGCAGCCGTCCCAATCGCGGAGAATGGGCGTTGATTTAAATTTAAAAAATAACAGAAAGGTCTTAATATGAAAAAAACATCATTGATTTTGGCGTCGGCATTTATTGCGTCGGCATTTGTTTTGGCAGCCCCGAAGAAAACTTCGGCTTTTCCGAAAGATTTCGACCCTCTTGTAAACACCAAGAAGGAAACCACAAACTACGTAAACTTCAAGAAGGACAAGAATACCGGCGAAATCTTTACGGAATATCTTTGCGACAAGGTGATGACCGAAGAGGAAATCGCAAAAACGATGGAAGCCACTCCGAAGGTTCCGAGAATCAAGAAAGTCCGCAACTTCTTGGTTTGGGACAGAACCGAAGGTTTCCGCCATACGGAAGGCATTCCCGCGCTTCGCACTTTTTTGGAATGCCTTGAAAAGAAGTCGAACGGAAAGCTTGCAATGCACTTTACCGACGACCGCAAGGAATTTGAGTCTCTCGAAAATTTAAAGAAGTACGACTGCGTAATCATCAACAACTGCACGGGGCGTTTCTTTGAATCTTACAGGGGAGTGCGCGAAGGCTACAAGGGCGACCAGTACCGCGAAAAGACCGAAGGCATGACTGGCGATGAAAAGAGGGAAGACGAAAAGATGAACTACATCTGCCGCGACAACCTCATCCGCTATGTTGCCGAAGGCGGCGGCATTATGGGCGCGCATGCGGCTTGCGATGCGATGGATTGCCGCGACAACAAGCACAAGTTTGAAGAAAAGTCTCCCGAACTCATTGAAATTTTGAAATATGCGGGTGCTTGGGACGACGTGAAAAACGAAGAAAAGTTTTCCGCCTATCCCGTCATGATGGGCGGCAGATTCGCAGGGCACCCGTGGGGCGCCGGCAACAAGGAGGAAACTTTCATCATCGAAGACCCGAAGCATCCCGTTGTAAAGGGAATTTGGGCTGAAGATTCCTTTAAGCTCCAAGACGAAATCTACACGTTTATTGAAGCGTACGGCTACGACCGCAACAAGCAGCGCATACTGATTTCAATCGACTACGACAAGAGCCCGCTAAACGACGGCGCCGACCCGATGACTCGCACAAACCGCAAAAACAAAGACTTCGGATTGGTTTGGGTAAAGGAATTCGGCAAGGGCAGAATTTTCTACGGCGCGTTCGGGCACAGGAAAGACGTTTACTACCGCAATCCGGAAGTTTGCGAAATGTACATGCGCGGCCTCTTGTTCGCTTCCGGCGAAACGAAGCTTAAAAAGAACGACTTGAAACCTTTGGGCGAAAAGAAAAATCCCTACTACGGGAAATAATTTAGAGTTTCTCCATGAAAAAATCTTCAATAATCGCATTTGGCGCGATTTTTGCGGGAGCGGTTTTTGCCCAGCAGCACTATGAAAGGCCCGATGTGGTCCTGACTGCCGAGCAGGTGAAAATGACAGCCGACGCCGCGCCGAAAAAACTTCATGTAAAGCCGAAAAAAGTCCGCAACTTCTTGGTTTGGAGCAGGACTGAGGGCTTCCGCCACACCGAAGGCATTCCCGCTTTCAACGAGCTTATGAAAGTTCTTGCGGCGCGTTCCGACGGCATGTGGAAAGTAAAGTTTTCCGAAGACGTAAAAGACTTTGAACTGGAAAATTTAAAGAAGTACGACTGCGTAATCATAAACAACTGTACGGGGCGTTTCTTTGAATCTTACAGGGACGAGCGCGAAAAAATGTCGGGAGAGGAAAAGAATGCCGACACTGCCGCAAACATCAAGTATCGCGACAATCTCATAAAGTATGTCGAAGAAGGCGGCGGCATTATGGGCATGCACGCGGCTTGCGATGCGATGGACTGCAAAGACAATTCAAATCCCGAAGAAAAATTTCCCGCCTATCCGGTTATGATGGGCGGTAGATTTGCGGGGCATCCGTGGGGAGCCGGCAATGCTGCCGTCACCGTGCTGGTTGAAGACCCCAAACACCCGACCTTGTCGGGCTTGTGGGAAAACAACGAATTCAAAATTCAGGACGAAATCTATACGTTTATAGAAGAATACGGCTACGACCGCAATAAGCAGCGCATATTGCTTTCTTTGGATTTTGACAGAAGCCCGAAAGACGGCGGAAGGGATCCCATGCTGGAAACCCGCCGCAAAAACAAGGACTTCGGTCTTTCGTGGGTAAAAGAATTCGGCAAGGGCAGAATTTTCTACGGCGCGTTCGGGCATCGCCTCGACGTATATTGGCGCAATCCTAAAATTTGCGAAATGTATATGCGCGGCTTGCAATACGCTTCGGGCGACTTGCCTGCCGACGCTACTCCGCTTGGAGATGCTTCAATGAAAAAAGCGCAGGCGGCGGCAAACGTAAACGCAATAAGAACCATGCGCGATATCGAATACGGCGACAGGCGCGAGCCTATCGAAACCGTTTTCTTCCGCGCTTATCAGGCTATTTGCGAATCTCCCGACACCGCGTCGCAGGTCGAAAAAATTTGCGTTGAGGAGCTTCTTGCAAAGAAAGGCACAAACCGCTACCGCAAATTGCTGTCGGAATTATTGCAGGTTGTCGCGGCAAACTCGACGGCATCGGAAGTTGGCGAGATTATTGCAAGAGACTGCGTTGACAAGGACCCGAAATCCCGATTCTACACGGAAAGCTTGTTCATATCTTTGGCCCGCTCAAAAGATCCGAAAGCGGTTGGCGTTTTAAAGAAACTTGCGTCCAACAAGGTTGATTATATCGCGCGCGACGCCGTTATGGCGCTGTCGTACCATAAAGATCCGTCAATCTTGGAATTTTTGAAGAATAAGTTTCTTGCGGCAAACAAGTCCGGCGACATGAGAATGGCTTGGGCAGCGGTGTCCGCAATGCCCCGATTGGGTTCGCCGAATGTATTGCCCGCATTGGTTGATGTCTATAATTCGGCGAAAAATCCGATTGTGAAAAATCAGGCGGGAGAGCTTGTTTTCGCTTGGGGCTCGCTTAACAAGGCGGCTCTTGATAAGTTTGCAAACATTATTGCAGCCGACAAAAATGCCCCGAAAAATCTGCGCACTTTGGCGGCTATTGAGTTTGTCAAAAAAGGAAAGTTTGTAGAAGGCGCTTTGACGCAGGATATAATACGCGTTTTGGCTGACGACAAGAGCTTGAAAATACCTCAGGGCTTGTCGCTTGCATCTCTTCCCGAAGCCGACAAGGCTGAAATGATTTACGCGCTTATAAAGCGCGGCGAAGGCTTGGACGACATTTTAAAAGTCGAGCCGCAGACGGCGGGCACCGCGCTTGCGGTTACCGAAGCCATTTCAAAATTCGGGGTTGAAGGTGCCATTGCAAAAGCGGTTTCATTTGTTCCCCTTTACGAACGAACAAATGATTTCAGAAATGCCGCGTTTATTATGGCGTCGGCAAGAATCAAGGACAGGCTGCAAAAATACACGGCTTTGTCGGAAAAGCTGCAAGACAGGGAGCGCGACTTCATGAAGGCAACCATTGCCGAACTCGACGCCTCTTCGGCTACCGATTTCATCTTTGGCATCATTAAGGGCGACGCAGATGAGGCCGCGAAGGCCGCCGCGTTTGAATCCCTTAAAAATGCAGTCTTAAAGAACAGCGAAGTTTTCGTAAAAACAGCCGCCGTTTACAACTCTTTGCCGCAGGGCTTGAAGCGCCCCGCAATGGGTTTGATGGTGGCATGCTCGCGCCGTTTTTGCGACGACAAAATGGTTGCGGCGGCAACAAAACTTTTCGATACGGCAAAAACTCCCGCCGAAAAGGCGCAGTTTATGCGCTTTGCGTCGGCGAACAATTCCGATGCCGGCGTAAAAATGTGCCTGCACGCGTTCAAGTCTAAAATGCAAAAACAGGCTCTTGCCGAAATTTCAAAGTGGAATAATGAAACCGCTCTTGAACCGCTTGTAGCATTGGACAAGTCGTTGAAAAAGCCCGAAGAACGCAAGGCTGTTCAAGGGGCAATTATTGCTGTTTTGGCAAATTCGGGTCTTTCCGAACATCCCGCCGCTGATTACATAATCAAAAACGCGGTGCAAAAGTCGGATGCGAAGAAAGTTGAAAAACTCAAGCGTTTGAATTTGTCGAACTTCAAAATGGAGGAATTGCCAAACGGCATCAAAGGCACTTGCTTTAAAAATTCCGGCGAACTTAAATCTGCTTTCGACGGAAACCTCGGTTCGAGATGGAGTTCGGGAGAAAGCCGCAAGCCGGGGCAGTGGATTCAGTTCGAGCTTCCTAAAACAAGGCTTTTGAGCGAAATTCATTTGAACTCGGCAGGTTCGGCAGGGGATGCCACATTAAATCCGAAACTTTTTGCGGGCGAAACTTTGGACGATTTCGACGAAGTCGACTGCGAAGTGAAAACCGAAAAAGGCAATGTGGTTTTGAAATTCAAAAAACCGCTTAAAGTCAAAATGGTTCGCATTGAAAACAACGGCGAGCAGGGCGGCAACTGGTGGAGCATTCACGAAGTTCAGTTTGTAAATTCTCCTTCCATTTACAAGGAAGGCTTGAAAAAAGTCGGAAACGGAATTTCGGCAAGCTCTTGCAGCGCCGCGAACGTTAAAGACGCATTCGACGGCAATATGGATTCCCGCTGGTCCACAAACGCGTCGCGCGAGCCGGGGCAGTGGTTTATGATAGCCTTTGAAAAGCCGCGCGCTGTTAGCGGTTTTGATTTGCTCTTAGGCGGTTCAACCGGCGACAGAGTTTTGAATCCGACGGTATTGGCAGGCGATTCGGTTGAAAAAATGTCTCCGGTTAAAGTCGCCTACAAGCGCGATATGAAACAGGACACGTTGAGGTTTGAAAAACCGGTGAAAGCTAAATACTTCCGCATTGAAAACAACAAGCAAAGCGGCGGTTTTTGGTCCATTCACGAAATCGAAGTCAAGTAGGCTTGAAAAACCTAAAAATCCGGCGCTCGAAAAGACGCCGGATTTTTTTGCGCAATTTAATTTGATTTTTTCAAAAAAAAATTTAGAGCTTGAACCATGATAAAAGCCAAACTCGAAAATTCAGAAAAATATTCGAAAATCCATCCCGACTTTGAACGGGCATTTCAAGTCCTTTCCGGCATCGCAAAAAATTTTAAAGCTGAAAACATTGAGGAAAACGGCGTGCGCTATCTCTGCCAAACCTACAAAACCGCGCCTGCCTGCGAAAAAAAGTCGGAAGTACACAGGAAGTTTATAGACATCCAGTTTCTTGCAAAAGGCGAAGAAAAAATCCATTTCGGCCCAAAAGACGCCCTTCAAGTCTCCGAAGCTTACGACGGCGAAAAAGACGCCGAGTTTTTAAAGGGCGAAATGGAGGAATTTTGCATCTTGCATGCGGGAGAATTTGCGGTGTTTTTCCCCGAAGACGCGCATCAGCCGGGCTGTATCGCGGGCAGTGAGCCTTGCGAAGTCCAAAAAGTCGTCGTGAAAATCCCTGTTTGAGACCGCCAAGGCGGGGGAGTGAATCCGTTTCGGGTTGTTTATGATTGCGCGTTTTTACCGCGCGTTTCGGGAGAATTTGAAAAAATTTGCCCTTGTTTGGTTAACCAAAATTTTAAAATTTTGATTTGACAAGTTAGTTAATCCTAACTTTCATTGTCCGGATAAAAAATGGCAAAAGAACGTCAAAAGCTGTCGGAAAATCTGGAAGATTATTTGGAAGTAATCCAAAGCATCTCTTCGCGCGAAGGCACCGTGCGCCCGAGCGACATTGCGCGGGAAATGAAGGTGAAGCGCCCTTCGGTGACGTCGGCTTTAAACTCTTTGGCGGCGAAGGGGCTTGTCGAGTACGAGAAGTATAAGCCCGTTTCCCTCACGAAAAACGGGCAGGAGCATGCAAGTTCCATAAGCAAAAAACACGCTCTTTTGCGGGAATTTTTTACCGACATATTGGGCGTTCAGGCGAGCGAAGCGGACTTGGTTGCCTGCAAGATGGAGCATATAATGGACGATTCCCTCATGCGCAAGTTCTCAAAATTCGTGAAGGGGATTACGAATCCCTGCGCTTCTTGCCCGTCTTTCGGGGAAAAGGATTGCGCGAGGCATTGCAAGCATGCGGTTTTGCTTTCCACTTTAAAAACCGGGGAAGCCGGAATCATATTGGCGGTCGACAAGTCTTTGGGGGATGTGGCGTGCTTTGCCGGAATGGGAATAGTGATTGGGAGCCGCGTGGAGATTGCGCGCGTCGCCCCTCTTGGAGACCCTGTTGTTTTAAAGGTTAGGGGCGCTGAAATTTCTTTGAGAAAATCGCAGTTAAAATCGATAACGGTAAAACCTGTTTGATTTTTTTTTAAGCAAAGTTAGATATGGCTAACAGAAAATGAAAAGTGAAGTTTTAAGATTTTTGCTTGTAGGCAATCCGAATTGCGGCAAGAGCACGATATTTAATTCGCTTGCGGGGGGCAATGCGCACGTCGGCAACTATTCGGGCGTCACTGTCGAAAGAAAAACGGGAATGTTTGAAGTCGGCGGCATAAAAATTTCCGTTGAAGACCTTCCCGGCGTTTACAACATGTCGCCTTCCTCCGCCGAAGAGGAAGTTGTGCGCGACACATTGTCTTCGGGCGATTTCGACTTGATTGTAAACATCATAGATTCGTCAAATCTTGAGCGCAACTTGTTTTTGACAATTCAGCTTGCCGAAATGGGGCTGCCAATGGCGGTCGTTTTGAATATGACCGACGAGCTTGAAGCCAAGGGGATGTCTATCGACGAAAAGGAGCTTTCAAGGCTTTTGGGGGTTCCGGTCATAAAGAGTGTCGCTTACAAATCTTCATCGGCCGCTTCTTTGAAGCTTTTTCTTTTGGACGCGTTTTTAAAAAAGCGCGAGCCTAATTTCCTGTGGTCTAAGTTTAAAGACAAGCCTCTTTATGCGGATGTTTCGCAAATTTCGCACTTGATTGGCAAAAGCCTGCCGAAGGAATCCGCAGGCTGGGCGCATTGGCTTGCAATAAGGGCTATGGAAGGCGACAAATTCATTATTGAAAAAATCCGAGTCTCTTCAAAAGAGCTTGCCGGCGCGATAGAATTTGCCTGCGGAAAAATCGAAAGCGACTTCGGCGAAACTCCCGCAAGCCTCATTGCCGCTGCGCGGTTTAAGATTGCAAACGACATCGCCAAAAAAACTCTTTTGGGAGAGCCTTTGAAAAATCAAAGGCCGAAGGAGTTGTATTTTTTAGACAAGTTATTTTTAAACAAATACTTGGGTTTGCCGATTTTCTTCGCTTTGATGTTTTTGACATTCCAGTTTGTCTTTGCCTTGGGCGATCCTCTTATGGGATATATGGAAGATTTTTTTGCATCTTTAAGCTCTTGGCTTAATTCTGTTTGGAGCGGCGGCGGCTTTTTCAAGTCGCTTGTGGTTGACGGCGTTATAGGCGGAGTGGGCGGAGTTTTGGTATTTTTGCCCAATATTTTAATGCTGTTTTTGGTTCTTTCCGTTTTGGAAGATTCCGGCTATATGGCGCGCGCCGCATTTTTATGCGACAGGCTTATGCGCCGTTTCGGGCTTAGCGGAGCAAGTTTGATTCCGATGCTTGTCGGGTTCGGCTGTACCGTTCCCGCAATAATGGCGACAAGGAGCCTTAAAAGCAGGAGCGAGCGCATTGCAACCATCATGGTTTTGCCCCTTTTCAGTTGCGGTTCGAGGCTTCCGATTTACATTTTGCTAATTCCCTGCTTCTTTGCCGAAAAATACAGAGGGGTCGCGATGTTTTGCATATATTTGACGGGCATAATTCTTGCTTTCGTCTTGGCAAAACTGTTGCGATTGAGTTTCTTCAAGGGGGCGGATTCGTCGTTTGTGCTTGAACTGCCGGCGTATCGCTTCCCGCGTCCGTACAACACACTGCTTCAAATATGCTCCCGCGCGTGGGCGTTTTTAAAGAAGGCGGGAACTTTGATTTTGGGAGCCTCCATTATTCTTTGGGCGGCGGCCACATTCCCCGAAAAGACCGTTCTTCAAAAAGATTATGACGCGATGTTGGCGGAAGTTCAAAACAATGCCTCGCTTTCAGAAGAAAAGAAAGCCGAGCTTGCAAACTCAATTCTCGGAGAGCGCAGGGCGGAAATCTTTGACTATACGCTTAGCGGAAGGGCGGGCAGATTTTTGGAAACAGCTTTAAGCCCGCTTGGTTTTGACGCAAAAATTTCGAGCGCGCTATTGGGGGCGATTGCCGCAAAGGAAGTTTTTGTGTCGCAACTTGGCATCGTTTACGGCGTTGGGGAGGGCGATGCCGAAAATTCGATGTCTTTGCGCGAGAAATTGGAGCGCGACTACACTCCTATTCAAGGGATGTCGATATTGCTTTTTATCTTGATAAGTATGCCCTGTATTGCGACTGTTGCGGCAACATATTCCGAGACGCGTTCGGCAATGCTTGCCGCCATGCAGGTACTGGGGCTTACTGCGCTTGCCTATGCGGTTTGTTTTATCTTTTACAATATCGCATTGATGCTTTAAATTTTATTTCGCGCATTTTTTCGGATATGAAATATTTATCTTGAAAAATGAGAATGATTATCTTAATTGTTTAAGATAGAGGAATAAAAAATGAAATATTCAAAGCAAAAAGATGAAATATTGAAGCTTATGCGTTCGGGAAGGCTCGACCATCCGAGTGCGGCTGAAGTATTTGTGGCAATGAAGGAAATATTGCCCGACATCGGCATTGCGACTGTTTACAGAAATTTGAATGCGCTTTCGGATATGGGTTTTTTAAAGCGCCTAAGCTTTGCGGGGGAGGCAGACAGGTATGATTTTAATTTGGCGGACCACCATCATGCAATATGTTTAGGGTGCGGCAGGGTCTTTGATTTCGATATGAAGCTCGACAATTCAGTTGAAAAAAAATTGGCGGAGAAATCGGGTTTTTCGGTTGTGTCGGTAAAATACAGCGTTTCGGGCTATTGCAAAAAATGCGCCTGCTGTAAATAAGGCTTGTTTTCGGCCCAAAAGTCGGATATGTAAAAAAATATCAAAAAACGTTTGTAAAAATAAAAAAAAGGTTTTGAATTCTGTCTCTTAAACAATAAATTATTTTTGTTTTTATGAGAGATGGAAAGTTTCTTTAAGCTCGAAAATATAAATAAAACATTCGGAACTCATCGCGCAGTGTACGATGTGAGCTTGAATGTGAATAAAGGCGAGGTCTTTTCTTTGTTGGGACCGAGCGGTTGTGGCAAGACAACAATGCTTAGGGTTGCCGCGGGCTTTGAAGACCCGGAATCGGGAAAAGTTTTTTTGGACGGCAGGGACATAAGCTCTCTTCCTCCCAACAAGCGCAAAATCAACACTGTTTTTCAAAACTACGCGCTCTTTCCACATCTCAATATTTACGACAACATCGCGTTTGGTCCGCGCATTGCAAAAATTCCGGAGCCTGAAATTGAAAAGCGCGTAAAAAATATGCTCGAACTCATTCGCCTGGAGGAGCATGCCTTCAAGCGTCCCGACCAAATAAGCGGCGGGCAAAAACAGCGTGTCGCGATTGCAAGGGCGCTCATAAACCGTCCGTCTTTGCTATTGCTGGACGAGCCTTTGGCGGCGTTGGACTTGAAGCTCCGCCAGCATATGCTCTTGGAGCTTGACAGAATTCACGACGAAGTCGGCATCACTTTTATTTATGTGACCCACGACCAAACCGAAGCAATGAGTTTGAGCGACAGAATCGCGGTCATGAACAAGGGGCGCATCGAGCAAATCGGAACTCCCGCCGAAATTTACGAAAGCCCGCGCACGAAATTTGTTGCGGAATTTATCGGAGACACAAATTTCTTTGTAGGCAAAGTCGTGGAGCGTTTGGACGGAGAATATTGCAAGATAGACCTGTTCGGCTTCGGCGAATTCGCGTTCTTTAACGAAAGCAAGCTCGATGCGGGCGCAAATGTGACAATAAGCATGCGCCCCGAAAAGTTCAGGGTTTACATGGAGCGTCCGGCCGACTCTGCCGCAAGCGGAATGAACCTCATAAAGGTTAAAGTTGTTGACATTGTCTATCAAGGGGCGCAGACGAATTATTGGGTTGTTGCGGGCGACAAGCGAATTTGCGTCCGCCAACAGCACAGCAGGTGCTATCTCGACTTGCGCCAACCCACTTGGAACGACGAAGTTTGGATTGCATGGCACAAAGACGACGCAAATATGCTTGCGGGCGTGTCTCAAAACGGCGAAAGTTAGCGGGAGGCGGGGAAAATGGCGGATTTGCATTTAAAAAACAATTTGGCGCGCTCTTTCTCGTCAAAATCTTTTGTGGAAATCTTTTTGACAATGCCTACGGCGTTATGGCTCGTCTTGTTTTTCGTAATTCCGTCAATTTTAATTTTTACAATCGCCTTCCACTGCGCGGATTCCGCAGGCGGCATTGGCAGCGAATGGACTTTGGAGACTGTAAAAAAAGTCGCTTCTTCAAACTATGTTGCGATTTTGTGGCGCACAATTTGGGTAAGCGCGGCGGTTACGGTAATTTGCATATTGTTTGCAGTTCCCGTCGGGTATTTCATAGCCTGCGCAAACCGAAAAATAAGGCCTTGGCTTTTGCTTTTCTTCGTTTTGCCGCTCTGGACGAATTTTCTCATCCGCATTTTTGCGTGGAGGCTTGTTTTGCATCCCGACGGTTTTTTGCGCAAAAGCTTGATTTTCTGCGGAATGTCGGACGAAGTGTTTTTGCTTAACAATATGGGGGCTGTAATTGCGGTGACGGTTTACACGTTTTTGCCGTTTGCGATTTTGCCCGTTTACGCGGCGGCGGAAAAATTCAACTTCGCGCTTTTGGAGGCGGCGCGCGACTTGGGCGCAAGCAGATTCAAGGCTTTTTATTCCGTATTTATTCCCGGAATTAAAAAGGGGATTATAACCGCGCTTTTGATTGTTTTCGTTCCCGCGCTCGGCTCTTACGCCATTCCCGATTTGATTGGGGGCGTTTCGGACGAATTGATAGGAAACAAAATCGCCCTGAGGGCGATGCAAAACAGAAATCTGCCCGAAGCCGCGGCGTATGCCGCAGTGCTTGCAATAATCATCATTGCGCCGATTGCCGTTTGGTTTGCGTTTAACCGCAAAAATTTGAGGGCGTTTATCAAGGCGAGAATGGGAGGGGAACGATGAAATCGCGCTTTACTTCCCTTTTGGTGACGCTGTTTGCGCTCGCGTTTTTGTATATCCCTATTTTGACGCTTGTGATGCAGTCGTTTAATTCGTCGCGTTTCGGCGGAGAGTGGAAGGGCTTTTCTTTAAAGTGGTACGAGGCTCTGTTTAACGATGCGGCGATTTTGGACGCCACTTTAAACACTCTCATAATCGCGTTTTGCGCTACAATATTATCCACAATTCTCGGGACGCTTTCGGCTTGGGCTTTGCACCGCTTTAAAACCAAGCTTCAAGAGGCAAACTATACACTTGTTTACGCCCCGCTTATTATGCCCGACATTTTGATGGGCATAAGCCTGCTTTTGCTCTTTGTGAGCATGGGGGCGGACTTGGGGCTTGCAACAGTTGTAATAGCGCACACCACTTTTTGCGTAAGCTATGTCGCGTTCACTGTTCTTGCAAGGCTTCAAGACTTCGATTTCAGCATAATACAGGCCGCCCAAGACTTGGGCGCGGGGTGGGGCAGGATAATCCGCCAGATACTTTTGCCTTTGCTGTGGCCGGGAATAGCGGCGGGCGCCATGATGGCGTTTACGCTGTCAATGGACGATTTTGTTGTTACTTTCTTTGTGGGCGGCCCGGGCAGCACGACTTTGCCTGTGAAGGTTTTCTCTATGATGAAGCACGGCAGCCCCGCAATCATCAATGCTCTTTCGGTAATTTTTATGTCGCTTACTTTCACGGTTGCGATAGCCGGTCAAATAATAACAAACAAGAAAAGTCATAAATGAAAAAAATCATCTCGATAGTTTTGGCTTGCGCCTGCGCGCTCGCTTTTTTCGGTTGCGGACCCAAAAAGCCCGTTTTGCATGTTTACATGTGGTCGGACTACATAAGCCCGGAGTCTGTTGAAAGTTTTGAGAAGGAGTTTAACTGCAAGGTCATAATCGACACCTTCGATTCAAACGAAATGATGTACGCCAAGATAAAGGCGGGCGGCTCAGGCTACGACCTCATTCAGCCGTCGAGCTATATGGCGAAAATCATGAACGACCAAAAGATGCTTTTGCCTCTCGACAAGTCTAAAATTCCCAACCAAAAGCATATCGACAAAGTATTCCTCAAAAACAACGCGCTCGACAAAAATATGGATTATTCGATGCCGTATATGGTTTGCTATGCGGTTGTCGCCTACGATGCCGACAAAATCAAAAATCTGCCCGACACTTGGAATGTGTTTTCAAATCCCGAATTTAAAAAGCGCTCCACTGTGCTAAACGACATAAGGGAGCTTATCGGCATTGCGCTTAAAGTGAACGGATTCAGCTTTAATTCCACAAATGACGCCGAGCTTCAAAAAGCCAAGGAAACGATTTTAAAGTGGCGCGAAAATGTCGCGAAATTTGACAACGAAGGCTATAAAACAGGCATCGCAACGGGCGAGTACGTTTTGGTGCACGGCTACAGCGGAGACCTCGCGCAGGTTTTATTGGAAAAACCCAATCTTAAACTTATGTTCCCGAAGGAAGGCCTTTCGATTTCTTGCGACGATTGGGCTATTCCCGCCGACGCAAAGAATGCCGACTTGGCTCATGCGTTTATGAATTATATGGCAGATCCTAAAATTGCCGTTCAAAATATGGAGTTTTCGCAGTATGACGCGGTGAATACCGAAGCGCGCAAGCTTATGCCCGAAGAGCTTCGCAATGCTCCCACAATGAATATTCCTCAGGAAGTTCTGGATAAGAGCGAAGTCATTATGGACTTGGGCGCGGATAACGAAAAATACAATAAAATTTGGGACGAAATCAAAATGTAGTTTCTCCCGGGCGAAATCATAAAAAAACCGCGCTTTCGGCGCGGTTTTTTGTTGGCAGGCTCTTTTAAATACAGGGCTTGAAAGCCTTAAATTCTCAATTCGTGGCAGTTTGAAGCGGCTTTTTTCAGCTCGCTTTCGGTAAACCAGTGCTTTTTCCCATTGAAGACGATTAAAAATTCTCCCGTTTGCTTGTTGTAGCCCTGCATTAGCGCAAAAATTATTCGGCTTTTTGGGTTTTGATGGATTGTGTGTTCGCTGCGTAAAAATCAAACACAATGCCCGAAACTTATTGCTTTATGCACATTGTGCCGAAGCGTATTTTTCCGTCGCGCTCGATTTTCTCAATGCCGTGTATTTCGCTTTCATATCCGCAGAATTTGTTTTCAAAGCTTTCGCGGGCTTTCAGATAGTCGAATACGGCCTTTGATTTTTTGTTAAGGACTTCCCCTCCCATGAGCATCGGAATGCCCGGGGGGTAGGGTACAATCATTACTGCGGGAATGCGCCCGAACATTTCTTTTAATTCCACACGCTCGACATTTTTTTTCACCACATTGCGGTATGCCTGGGTCGGCTTCATCGCCTGATCGGGCAGCAGGTCGAAAGATTTGTGCATAAGCTCAAGCATTTTTCGCTCTTTTATGAATTCATGCATTGAGTTGCAATGGTCTTTCAGCCCGATGCCCTTGTATTTTGTATTTTTTTGCGTGAACGCAGGCATCGCCTCTTCCATAGGCGCGTTGGTGTCGTACAAATTTTTGAAGTGAAGCAGGGCGGAAAGAAGGGTTTCCTGTTTTGCGCGGTTTGTGCCGAGCGAATTTAATAGAAGAAATGAATAATAGTCGGTCTTTTCGCAGACTATGCCTTCTTCAAGCAGATAATTTGTCACGACCGCCGCCGGAATTCCCGTGTCTGAAAGCGAACCGTCGGGATTTATTCCGGGGGTTATGAAGGTCAGCTTTATGGGGTCGAGCATAGCATATCCGTCTTCAATGTCTTCAAAACCGTGCCAATTGTCGCATGAATTTAAAATCCACGCGCTTTGCGTCGATGCAAGGTATTGGGTCGGGACGTTCTCGAAATTTAAAATTTCCTTGTCCACTTTGACTTTGCGGGGCTGCCAAATTTCAAAGAACCAGTCGTTCGGGTTGCGCGATTTCAGCTCGGAGGCGATTTTTGCCACTGTTTTGCGAAGCCCTATCGCCATCATTATGACGTCTTTCCACATGCTTTCCCCGCTGTCTTCCATCATTTGGGTTGCGACATCCAAAGAGGCAATCATATTGTATTGCGGAGAAGTCGAGGCGTGCATCATGTAGGCTTCGTTCAGCTCGTCGGGATTTATTTTTTGGCTTCCGCCGTTTTTAACGTGGAGCATTGACGCCTGGGAGAACGCGGTCAAAAGCTTGTGCGTGGATTGTGCGACGTATATCGGCGGCGTGCTTGGCGTGGTTTCGTCTTGGGTCATCCCGAAAAATCCGTCGTAAATCGGATAAAATTTTGCGTAGGCGTACCAAGCTTCGTCGAAATGCAGATTGTCGGCGATAGGTTCGAGCGCGCGCTTTAATTTTTTTACGTTGTAGCAGACGCCGTCGTAGGTGGAGTTTGTTATTGCGGCGATTTTAAGCGTTTTGGGGCGCAGGTCGGCGGGAATGATTTTGCTCTTTTTTATTTTTTGCGAGACCGATTTTTCCGAAAGCTCCGAAAGTTTTACGGGCCCCATAATGCCCCAGCGGTTTCTGCGCGGCTTCATGTAAATAGGATAGGCGTCGGCGTTTACCATCGCGTAATTTAGCGACTTGTGGCAGTTTCTGTCCACAAACACGACATCGTCGGGAAGGGCGATGCTTCGCCATATTATCTGGTTTACGTTTGAAGTTCCATTTAGGACATAATATGTCAGGTCCGCGCCGAACACTCTTGTGGAGTTTCTTTCGGCGTCTCCTGTAACTCCGCTGTGGTCGAGGAGGGAGCCGAGTTCGGGGGCGGAAATGGAAAGGTCGCTTCTGAAAATATTTTCGCCGAAAAACTTAAAGAGGGCAACGCCCGAAGGATTGCGCAAAAACCCCGTTCCCCCCATATGCCCCGGCGTGTGCCATGCGTATTTATATTCTTCCGCATAGTCGATGAGCTTTCCGAAAAACGGAGGGTACAAACCCTTTACATATTTTACGAGATGGCGCTCTATTCTTCCCGCCAAAAATTCTATTGTGTCGGAAGTTTTCCAAAGGCATCCCGTAAGCTGGTTTATGACTTCAAGCGGGATGTCGCTTGCTTCAAGCCAGTCGGTCAAAAGGAATACGGGGATTTTGGGATTGCGCTTTCGTATTGCGCTTAGCACGGAGGCGGGGCTGTGCTTTGCAGATGGGTTTGTGCGGTTTATGTCCCAGTCTATTACAACAGAGCCAAAATCCGTCCTGCTTAGAAGAAGCTCAATCGCGTCTTCATATGAAAGGCAAGGCACTATTTTGCAGCCCTGTTCGGTTTCGAGTTCGTGCGCCAGTTCGCGCAGTCGGAAACTTTCGTCGTTTCTTGCGTCGAATTGGTTCGACACTATTAAAATCGGCCAAGATTCTTTTGATATCTTCATCGTTTGGGTTTTTTATTTGGCTTTTCTTGTGTGAAAGTGCGAAGCTTGGGAACTTCGAAAACAATGTAAAACCGCCGATTTTATTCCGCACTTGAAAAATAGAGTTATGAGATTGGTGTTTTTGGCGGATTTATCAAGCAAATTTAAAAATTTCCAAAAGAAAATTTTGAGCGAAAATGCTTGTAAAAACAATGGTATTATATTGCTATGTTTGTATATCGGAGCTTTTTTATGGATTTGGCTTTAAAAATTATAAACGGCTATCGTTTGGGCGCGGAAGAGGCTGAGGATTTTTCAAATTCTTGCGGTGTTTTGGAAATGTGCGAAATGGCGGATGCCGTCCGCAGGCATTTTCTCGGAAATAAAATCGAAACTTGCTCCATCGTAAACGCGAGGTCTGGCAGATGCCCCGAAAACTGCAAGTGGTGCGCGCAGTCCGCCCACAACAAGACGGGGGCGGAAGTTTATCCTTTGCTAAGCCGCCAAAGACTTTTGGAAGCCGCAGAATATTCGGACGCGGCGGGAATTGCGCGTTTTAGCGTTGTCACTTCGGGAAGGACGCTTTCGGATTCGGAGGTTTTGAAAATCGCGGAGTCGGCGCGCGAAATCATGTCGAAGACAGGCTTGAAGCTTTGCGGCTCTTTGGGGCTTCTTTCAAAATCCCAGCTTCAAACTCTTTTTGACGCGGGAATGACGCGCTACCACTGCAATTTGGAAACCGCGCCGTCGTATTTTTCAAGCCTTTGCTCGACCCATACGCTTGACGACAAAATAAAGACCATAAACTGGGCGAGGGAAGTGGGATTTGAAATTTGTTCAGGCGGAATAATCGGCATGGGCGAAAGCCGCAGCCAGCGCATCGAGCTTGCCGCCAAATTGCGCGAAATCGGTTCTATGTCGATACCCGTAAACATATTAAACCCGATAAAGGGGACTCCGCTTGAAAATGCCGAAAGACTTTCGGACGACGAAATTTTAAGGGCGTTTGCAATGTTCAGGCTCATGAATCCGACGGCCCACATCCGATTTGCGGGGGGCAGAATACTTATCGGGGAGCTTCAAAAAATGCTTTTAAAAAGCGGGGTGAGTGCGGCGATAGTCGGCGATATGCTTACCACTGTGGGCGCAAAAGTTTCCGACGATTTTGCAATGTTTGAAAATCTTGGCTATGACTTTAAACGAACTTCTTGCATTTGACAGGGAGCATATCTGGCATCCCTACACTTCCGCCTTAAAGCCCTTGAAGGCGTATGCGGTGGAGTCGGCAAAAGGCGCGCGCATAAAGCTTTTGGACGGCAGGGAGCTTGTCGACGGGATGTCTTCTTGGTGGGCTGTCGTGCATGGGTACAACAATCCCGAAATAAACGCCGCAATTTCCGCGCAGCTTGAAAAGGTGGGCCATGTGATGTTTGGCGGGCTTACGCATGAACCGGCGGTCCTTCTTGCCGAAAAGCTTTTAAAAATAGTTCCGCAAAACTTGAAGCATGTATTTTTTTGCGACAGCGGTTCCGTTGCCGTTGAAGTCGCAATGAAGATGGCGCTTCAATATTGGAACTCGAAAGGCATTGCGTCGAAGACAAAGTTTGCGACAGTCCGCCTCGGCTATCATGGCGACACTTGGAACGCGATGTCGGTTTGCGACCCCATAACGGGAATGCACAAGATATTTTCGGGCGCGCTTTCGGCGCAGATTTTCACGCATTCGCCGGGGATTCCTTTCGGAGGGGTTTGGGACGATTCCGACCTTGACGAGCTTCGCAAAACTTTGCGCGAAAGAAAAGGGGAAATCGCTGCTTTGATTTTGGAGCCGATAGTGCAGGGCGCCGGGGCTATGCGCTTTTACCATCCCGAATTTTTAAAGGGCGCAAGGGAAATTTGCGACGAATGCGGAGTGCTTTTGATTTGCGACGAAATCGCCACCGGTTTCGGACGAACGGGCAAGATGTTCGCTTGCGAACATGCGGGCATAAATCCCGACATTATGTGTATTGGCAAGGCTCTGACCGGCGGATATTTGAGCTTTGCCGCGACTTTGGCAAGCAGGGATGTCGCCCATTCGATTTCCGAAGGCGAAGCGGGAGTTTTTATGCACGGGCCGACTTTTATGGCGAACCCTCTCGCCTGCGCCGCCGCGAATGCGAGCGTTGAGCTTTGCGCTAAAAAAAGCTATCTCGAAAGGGTTTTGCAGATTGAAAAGTTTTTGAAAGCCGGCCTTGAAAGCGCAAGGGAAATTGAAGGCGTTGAAGACCTTAGGGTTCTCGGAGCGATAGGGGTTGTGGAAATGCGCGAATGCGTCGATGTCGAAAAAATTCAGGCGATGTTTGTGGAGCGCGGAGTTTGGATAAGGCCTTTCGGCAGGCTTGTTTACCTTATGCCGCCGATTGTGATATCCGACGAAGATTTGGGGAAGCTTTCCGGCGTTTTGGTTTCCGTTTTAAAGGAGCTTGCAAAAAATGTTTGAAGAGCTTGAAGAGATAAAGGCGCAGGGGCTTTACCGCAAATTCAAAACTTTTGCGGTTCGCGGAGAAAAAGTTTTCGACGGGGAAAGGGAGTATTTGAATTTTTCCTCAAACGACTATTTGGGGATTGCCTCTTCTATTGAAATGCAAAAAGAATTTTTGAAGGAGGCTTCAATGCGAAGCGATTTTTTGATGGGGTCGACTTCTTCGCGCCTTTTAGTAGGCTCTTTCGAGGCTTTTGAAGAGGCGGAGGGCGAAATTTCAAGGGCGTTCGGCAGACCCTGCCTTTTCTTTAACAGCGGCTACCACGCAAATACGGGAATCGTCCCCGCGCTTGTTTCCGAAAAAGACTTGATTCTTGCCGACAAGCTTGTCCATGCGAGCATTATTGACTGCTTGAAGCTTTCAAGCGCAAAGTGGATGCGTTTCGCGCATAACGATATGGGGCATTTGAAATCTTTGCTCGAAACCCACCGCGCGAATTTCAGGCGCGTATTCATCATAACCGAAAGCGTGTTCAGCATGGACGGCGATTTTGCGCCGCTAAGGGAGCTTGTCGAAATCAAAAACAAATACGGCGCGTTTTTGTATGTTGACGAGGCGCACGGCTTCGGGGTTTTCGGAGACGGAGGGTTGGGATTGTGCGAGGAATGCGGCGTTGTCAAAGACGTCGATTTTATAATGTGCACTCTCGGCAAGGCTCTGGCAAGCGAGGGCGCGTTTCTAATATGCGCGGAAGACGCGAGGGAAATGCTTGTAAACAAGGCGCGCTCCCTCATCTTCACTACCGCGATGCCCCCGATAAATGTTATGTGGACTCTCTTTTCTTTTAGAAAAATGCGCTCGATGAATTTTGAAAGGGAGCATTTGAAATCAATATCGCAAAAATTCAGAAACTCGCTTAAAAACGCGGAAATATTGGGAACGGGCCAAATTGCAGCCGCCGTGCTGGGGGACCCTAAAAAATGCGTCGCCCTTTCCGGGCTTTTGGCTGAGGGCGGGGTTTGGGCGTCCGCCGTGCGCTATCCGACGGTTGCGAAAAACTCCGCAAGAATAAGGTTTTCGCTTTCTGCGAGTTTGTCCGAAAAAGATGTCGATTTTTGCGCCGGGCTGTTTAACGATAAAATTTCTCTTCTATGAAAATTTCTTGGATAAAAAAAGAAAATTCCGAAAATCTGATTTTGTTTTTCGGAGGATTTGCGAGCGACGAAAACTTGCTTGAAAGTTTCGATTTTGGGGATAACGACGTATTGATGTTTTGCGATTATGCGGATTTTGACGCGGAGATTCCGAATGAAATATTTGAGTATTCCAAAGTGGGCGTTATAGCATGGTCGTTCGGCGTTTGGGTTGCGGATTTTTTGGAGGAGCGTCTGCCGCGCGCGGATTTGCGCATTGCGCTGTGCGGTTCGGCAAGCCCTGTTGACGATAATTTCGGGATTCCTTCCCAAGTTTTTTCAGGCACGCTTGGGAATTTTTCGGAGCCTGTTTACGAAAAATTTCTGCTGAGGGTTTTTGGCGCGGCAAATTTTAAAACCTGCAAGGCTATGTTTTCAAAACGCGCCTGCCAAGAGTTGAAAGCCGAGCTTCAAAACCTTGCGGATGCGTTTAAAACCTTCAAGG
>JAGBWO010000167.1 GCA_017629765.1 Opitutales bacterium
ACTCTGTCGACCAATTCTTCGGGAGATTTGAAAACGTGGATTGCAACCGCCAAAACTTCGTTGCAGACGCTCCATCCGAATACCGACGGGTGGTTGCGGTCGCGCTTTACAAAGCGTTCGATATGCTCCTTTGCCCTTTGCATGTAAAGGTCGCTGTCATATTTCGGCGCGCCTCCGCTTGCCCATATTGCAGATTCGTCAAGCACGCACACGCCGAATTCGTCGGCGACGTCCATATAAAATTCGGGATAGGGCTGCGCGTGAAATCTCACTGCGTTTATGTTTGCGTCCTTCATCATTTTAAAGAGCGACCACGCGTAGCGGCGCGTCATTTGCGGTACGCCCATAAAGTGCCACGAGTCTCCTTTTAGCATATATTTTTTTCCGTTTAGGAAAATGTCTTTGCCTTCGATTGTGAATTGCCTCCAACCGAAACGCTGGACTTTGACGTCTTTGCCCGCCGATATGACGGCTCCGTACAGATTCGGAGTTTCGGGCGTCCAGAAGTCGAGCTGGGATGGGTTTTTAACTTCTACTTTCAAGGTTTTTGAAGAATTTGCCGGAACTTCAACCTGCGTTGCGCCGAGAAGCAATGCGGGAGTTTTTTCGTAAGCCCCTTTTTCGACGGGAGCTTCTTCAACGCTTGTTCCCGCCAAGTTTTTCCATTTCCTTACATCGCCGCCGACGGAGATTTTCTTTGCGGATTTTGTCGTGTTTTTGATTTCTATGTCGAATGAAAGCGCCGAATTTTTCACATCAGGGCGCGCAAATACGTCGCTTATGTAAACTTCGGGCTTTGCGAGCAAATAAACGTCCTGCCAAATGCCCGCCACATGTTCGCCCCAGAAAGAGCCGCCCATGTACTCAATTCTTCCGAATTTTCCCTGCTTGTTGTAAAGCTCTGCTTTTGCGACCCCGACTAAAATCTCGTTTTTTCCGCCGATTTTCACTTGGTCGGTTATGTCGGCTTCAAAAGGCATAAACATATCGAAGTTCTCGGCGACCTTTGCCCCGTTCACATAAACTTCGCAGTTGCCCATAACTCCGTCAAAGCGCAGTATTACGCGCTTGTCCGACCAGCTTTGCGGTATTTCAAAAGACCTTTTCTGCCAGCCGATTTTCGCGTCTTTCCATTTTTCCGGATAGCTTGGGAAGGCGTTGAAATCGCCGCCTTTTACGTTGTTTGAGGCAAACCTGTTCACATTCCACGGAGAGGGTATTTTGATTTTTACGGAATCCGCCTTAAATTCTTCCGGAAGTTTGAAATCTTCTTTCTTGTTCGAGAAAACGGGCATAAAATCCCAAGAGCCGTTAAGGCAGATTTCATCCCTTGCGGGTTTTTCAAGCTCGTTTACTTTGTTTGCAAGCGGATTGAAGCGGTGGTTGAACTTCACTCCGCCGAATGCGCCCGCGCATAAAAGCGACATTGCCGCAATGCAGGTTAAGACTTTTTTTGCATTTTTCATAGGTTTTCCTCTTGTTTGTATATATAAAGGTATGAAGCGCGCTTTCTTTTGTCAAGACTTTGGAAATATCGGTTCCGCAATCATTGGTGTTGACTCCGAATTTTCTATTTTCGCCAACTTTGGGATTGCCAAATAAAAAAGCACACCTTTGGGGGTGTGCTTAGGGTTTCAAATGGTGGCCAAGGGCGGGTTTGAACCGCCGACACAAGGATTTTCAGTCCTTTGCT
>JAGBWO010000168.1 GCA_017629765.1 Opitutales bacterium
CATAATCGACACGATGCTTTACACAAACACTAAGCTCATCGCAAATAAAGCTTCTTGGGAAAATCCCGAAAAACGCCGCAAGATTGAATCGATAGCAATGCTTTTGCAGGCGGCTCTTTCCGCGGCAAGCAAGGTGGGTTTGAAGATGAATTTGCCGAAGTCGAGCTTAAACCGCATTATCGGCGCGCTTCCCGCATTGCGCACGCCGACGATTTCCCAGCTTTCAGACCCTGCATGGGTTGCGGTTGAAACCATCGTTGACGAAAAAACCGTTCGCGAAATCATTCCGACATTGAAGGAAAACGGCGCGGAGGGCATTGTGGAATATTCATTGAACAAGGTTGTTCCCTGATATATCCGAACTTAAAATAAGAATTTTATGAAAGTCCGCAAATCGCGGACTTTTTTTGTTTTGGGTATAGACGCTTTTGCATTCGGATTGTTTTGCGCGTTTTTTGTTTACAAGATATGCGTCTTGGTTAGATTTTTTTACATGGAGTTTGATTTGCCGCATATAAGGGAAAATGTCCCCCTTAAAAATTTCACCACTTGGAAAATCGGCGGAAGCGCGAGGTTTTTCATCGAGGCGAAATCTGCGGAAGTCCCGAAAATTCTGTCTTGGGCGAATTCAAAGGGGATAAAGACGCATATTTTGGGCGCGGGTTCAAACGTGCTGATAAAAGATTCGGGCGTCGATGGATTGGTCGTGCGCTTGAAAGACGATGTTTCGTCCGTCAAAATTTCCGAAGAAACCGTGTCCGCGGGAGCGGGGGTGCGCTTGGCGCAGTTTGTGGACTGCCTCGCAAAAAACGGGGTTTCAGGCTTTGAATTTCTTGCGGGAATTCCGGGGACAATCGGCGGGTCGGTCTTTATGAATGCGGGCGTCGGCGGAAGCGATAGGCGCGAAATTTCGGACGTTTTTATCGGGGCGCAATTATGCTCTCGCAAAGGCGAAAGATTCTGGGTCGGGCCGGATTTTATGGAGTTTTCCCACCGCAAATCCGCCTTGCAAAGCTCGGAAAATGTTTTGATTTTTGCGAGTTTTAAAATCGAAAAAAAATCTTGTCCCGATGAAATTTTGAAAAAAACAAGAGAAAACATTGAAGCGCGCCTGAAACGCGAGCCGAAAAACAGGCGCAACGCCGGCAGCGTCTTTAAGGCGTGCGGCGGCGTCCCGGCGGGATTTCTGATAGACAAAGCGGGGCTTAAAGGATGCAGAATAGGAGATGCGCAAATAAGCGGCGTCCATGCAAACTGGATTGAAAATTTGGGCTGCGCTACTTCGAGCGACGTGGAAGCCCTCATAAACTTGGCAAAGGAAAAAGTTTTTGAAAAGTTTGGAGCGCGCCTTGAAGAGGAAGTGCGGTTTTTAGGCTGAGCGAATCAGTCGTCAAATTTTACGGCGCAGATTTTTTTTATTAAAACGGGATTTTTCATTTGCCGCGCATAAATGCCGAAAACCATTCGCTCGGCGTCGGCGGGAGTTTTTAAGATGATTTTAAAAACGTCGCTTCTTTTTTCGGATAGCGGCGGAATTGAAATTTCCCTGTATTTTACGCATTTATTTTTTGCGTTGAATACGCTTGCCGAAAGGAACATTTCGGAGGAAATTTCGCGCAGGTAGGCGATGTCGAAATCTATTTCATAGACCTTGCCGGGGGCGGGCTTTAAGCTTTTGAAAAACTCGAAGTGGAATGCGTTTGAAACTTTGAATATAGACGCGTTCCCGCGCTTTTCGATTTTAAGCTCGGGTTCGGCGGACGGAATGTATTTTATGATAAATTCTTTGCCTATGGCGTTTTCAAGGTCTTTTGCGCCGCCGAATTTTTCGGGATGGAACGCAAATACAGTTTCATATTTGTTTTCCGACGATTTTTTTACGGCGTTAAAGTTTTCGGGTCCGGAAAGGGACTTTATCTCTTCAATTTCCTGTGGCGACGCGTTTCTTAGGGCTGACTTTAAGAGTTCGTCGCAAGGGGGCGAAAAAGACCTCGCTTTTGCGTTTCTTGGCGAATTTTTATACAGTCGGGATTTTTTCCCTGCGAGTTTTTCAAATTTTACGGAGGCGTCTTTGGATTTTTTTAAGGCGTTGATTATTTCGGCAGTTTGCGCGTTTTTAAATTTTAGAAAGAACAGCTCTTTTTTTGCGAGATAGTCTTCAACGAAAGCTTTTGTCTTTTCAAATTCAAGGCGAAGCTCGGCGACTTTCATTTTGTTTTCCGGAAGTTTTGCGTCAAGTTCGGCTTTTTTTAGAGAAGTTTCCATCTTGTCCAAAATATCGGGTGTAAAAAGTTCCGCAACGGTGTCGCGCATAAAAAATCCGAGCCATTTCGGCGAATCTTTGCGGTTTTTCCACGCCGATTTTGCCGCTTCGAAAAATTCCATTACAGCCCCGCCCGCTCCTTGATAATAGCCGAAAAAGTATTCAAGCTTTAATTGCCGAAATGTTTTTTCTGAGCCGTTTAAGGCTTTTAGAATGGCCCAGTGCTTGAATGAATCGTAAGCCCAAACGGGATTCGCCTCCGCAAAATAGCAGTTGAACCCAAGATTTTTTGCGTTTCTTATCAGTTCGATTTCAAATTCCCCGACGGGGCGCGGCACAAAGTATGGCGCTCCGTATATGTAAGAGTATATTCCGCGAACTTTCGAGCCGTCGTCTGCATAAGACTTTAAAATGCCGGTGGTTTCGTTTTTAAAATTTTCATCGAAGAAGTTTGCGCTGTCTATGCAAATATATGGGGCGATATTTTTTTCAATCTGGAAGTCGGGATGGCGCAGGGTCGGGAGATAGGCAATAAGACCTATGAATTTGTCGGGATTTGTTTTTTTAATTTCTTTTGCGGCTTTGTTTGCAAATAAATAGTACGCGTTTGAAATAGAATCTGCGCCCGATATGAACCTGTCTTTTGCCCCGACATCGAAGGGGATTGAAACGTCGAAATTCAAGGAGTCGTTTATGCCGAGGGAGAATGCGGCGTTTTCGGGATTTTTTGCGAAAAATTCCCCCGCTTTTTTTGCCGCGAAGCCTGCTGCGTTTTCGGAGTTGAATTTAGGCTGGAGATGTTTTCTTGAGGCGTATTTTTTTAGCGTCGGCTTAAATTCGGGAAATTCGCGCAGGGCGTCGGGCGTAAATATGTTTGATAGGTTGTGGGAAAAGTTTTTGAAGGCGGCGTCGTTGCCGTTTAGCTCCAAAAAATTTTTTGTTTCGGGCGAAAGGCTTGCGGGATATATCGAAACCGAAGCGAAGCCCCGCGCATAAGCCCTTTCCCCCCTTTTTATTTTTGCGTTTTCCGGCGGCATTTTTGCCCCAAATTCACCGCTTGGCGCGTAAAACTCAAAACCGAGTTCGCGCAGGAAATCGCCTGCCGCGTTTATCGGGTTGGATGAATATTGAATTTTTATCCTGCCGTTTCCGGAAGATACAAAGTTATCCCTCGTGTTTTTTTGGTTAAAGAACGATAGCTTTTTTGCGCCTGGAAGTTTTGAGAGCGAAACAGACTTGTATAAAAATGCGTCTTTCGGATTTCTTGTCTTAAAGAAATCTGTTTTGGGAAACGCCTTTTTTAGGTGTTTTAAAATTAGGTTTGCGGCGGCAATTTCTTGCTCGCTTGCGTTTTGCGGCAATACTACCGCCACTTTTTTATAGGCGCAGTCCTTAAATGAAAAATCTTTTTGGGGCGCCAGCGCGTATGAGTGCAGCGCAAAAAACGGCGCGGTCAAAACCGCCGCCAAAAGTGTTTTTGCGCCGTGTGTTAAAAAGGATTTCAATGTCTGCCATTTTTTATAAAAACCGCGCCTGTTCAAGCCTCAAAATCGAATGTTGACTATATTTGATAAATGGACGATATTATTAACAACTTAAAA
>JAGBWO010000169.1 GCA_017629765.1 Opitutales bacterium
CTTGTCGCCAAGAAACTGGTCGAAGAAGTGGAAGCAGATTAGAGATAAGTCCGGATTCAAAGGCTTGTGGGTTCAGGACGTTCTTCGACATACCTACGCAAGCTACTTTGCGAAAAGATACTCCGACCTCCCGCGCCTCCAACTCAATATGGGACACCGCGACCTATCCCTCCTCCGCTCCCGATACGTCAATATGCAAAACATCTCTAAATCCGACGCTGCCGACTTCTTTAACTGATTTTACGTTTATTGTTTTTTCAGGGCTTCTATGACATTCGGGGGGACGAACGAGGCTATTCTTGATTCGTCATAGTGCGCCACTTGCTTTATGATTGTGGAGCTTGTGAAGAAATACTGCTTTGAGGGCATTAAAAGCACTGTTTCAATGTCGCCTTCCAAGTGTCTGTTCATTTGGGCGAGCTGGTATTCGAATTCGAAGTCGGAAACCACTCTAAGCCCTCTTATTATGATTGTCGCATTGTGTTTTTTTGCGAAGTCGACCGTAAGCCCTTCGAGAACTTCCGCGCTTGCAAACGGAAGCCCCGAAATGTTTTCGCGCACGAGCCGCATTCTTTCTTCGAGCGAAAACATCGGGTTTTTGGAATTGTTCGGGGCGACAGCCATAATAATTTTGTCAAAGAGCTTTCCCGCTCTTTTTAAAATATCCAAATGGCCGAGTGTTATCGGGTCGAATGTGCCCGGATAAATTGCAATTTTCATTTTTTTGCAAGTTAGGGTTAAATTATCTTGCATACGACTATTATTGAAATCATAAACAATGGCAACGCTTTTTTTTATATATGAATATTCCTAATTTTTTAACGGCGATGCGCGTGATTTCAAGTTTCGCGGTCGCGATTTTGCTTTGCATACCCTGTAAATATCTTGTAGCCGTCGCATTTGTTTTGTATGTCGTGGGCGCGGTTACGGACTGGTTTGACGGATATATCGCCAGAAAATGCAACATTGTAACCAACATAGGCAAGTTTATGGACGCGCTTTGCGACAAGATTATGGTTATAGGACTATTTTTGGTGCTGCTTGGGCTTGATATGTTTGGCGGATACGGGGATTTTTGGAAAATTACCGCGATTTTCTGCGCGTTTTTTTCAAGCGCGCGCGAGTTTTTCGTAAGCGGAATAAGAATGATTGCCGCCACAAAATCCATTGTTTTGGCGGCTGAAAAGCTCGGCAAGTACAAGGCGGCTTTCCAGATGTACGCAATAGGCGCAATCATTTGCGCGAAGATGATAGCACTTGACTTCGGCATTCCCGATTGCTTTTTGACGCATCTTGCGTTTTATTCGGGCATGGGCGCATTGATTGTTTCCACTGTATTGTCGTTGATTTCCGGCGTCGGCTACGGCGTTCGTTATTCTTATTTGCTGAAAGGATAGCCATGAGCTGGCGCGTATTTTATCCGTGGCTTGGGGTTGTTTCCCGAAAATTTTGCGCAAGTGTTTCCACCTTGTTTTTTCTGGGGGCGCTGAAAGCTCCCGGAACTTGGGGCAGCGCGGCGGGCGCTTTGTTTGTCGCATTGGCGATGGCGCATTTAAATCCCGTGCTTTACGTTCTTTTGTCTGTTGCCATAATTTATTTTGCAATAGGAATTTGCGATATAGGAGAGGCGCATTTCAATATGAAAGACCCCGGCAAGATAAATTTTGACGAATTTGCGGCGATGCCCGTATGCTATTTGCCCGTTTATCTTTCGGGGGCGTGGGGGAACCATTTTTGGTGGTGGATATTTGCGGGGTTTGCTGTTTTTAGGTTTTTCGACATTATAAAGCCTTTCGGCATAAAGCGCGTTCAGAATTTGGACGGCGGTTTGGGCTGCGTCATAGACGATGTTTTGGCAGCCGTCTTCACTGCGGCGGTATTGTTCTTCGCCGGTCTTTTTTATTGTTAAAAAAAAGATGTTGACACGGGCGTTTTTGCGTAGATTATAAAACGACAAAATTAAACTCTCGGCAAGGGGTGGGTGCGAAAGCCCGCTTTTTTTTGTCATTTAAATTTTAACTACATAACAAAGAAGAACATCATGAGCAACAGCAGCGAAATATTGGCAATCATCGAGTACATGGAAAAGGAAAAGCAGATCAGCCGTGTGGATATGATTGAAAAAATATCGGCAGCCATAAAGCAGGCCGCTTCCAAAAGCTCTTTGCATTCGGGCAAGGATTTGCGCATAGAAATCAATCCGCGCACGGGGGCAATCAAGGCTTGGACCGCGTTGAAAG
Organism: Opitutales bacterium; assembly: GCA_017629765.1. Taxonomy (GTDB): domain Bacteria; phylum Verrucomicrobiota; class Verrucomicrobiia; order Opitutales; family Intestinicryptomonadaceae; genus Intestinicryptomonas. The sequence continues at coordinate 2,241 of JAGBWO010000169.1, forward strand.
TCACTGATTCCGTTGCAGATCCCGCTTGCGAAATCCATATAGACAAGGCGCGCCTTTATTTGCCCGACCCCAAAATCGGCGATGAAGTCTTGCGCGAAATGGATTTGAGTTCTCTTGGCAGAATTGCCGCAAAAAATGTTTATCAAAGCATAATCCAGAGCGTGCGCCAGTTTGAAAAGGAGCGCGTTTATGTCGAATACAAGGACTTGGTTGGCGATATCGTGACAGGCACCGTGCGCCGCCGCGAAAAAGGCACGCTTTTGGTCGACTTGGGCAAGAGCGAAGGCATCATTCCGCGCCGCGAGGCAATCCCCGGCGAAGATTTGGCGATTGGCGACAGAATTCGCTGCCTGCTTTTGGAAATCGAAACAACTCCGCGCGGCCCCGAAATCATTTTGAGCCGCGCCAGCTACAAATTCGTAAACCGCCTCTTTGAGTTGGAAGTTGCCGAAATTACCGACGGCAGCGTGAAAATTGAAGCGATGGCGCGCGAACCCGGATACCGCACCAAGATTGCGGTTTCAAGCTCCGATCCGCGCATCGACCCTGTCGGCGCGTGCGTCGGCTCCGGCGGCTCGCGCGTAAAGAGCATAGTCAGGGAATTGGGCGGGGAAAAAATCGACGTAATCAAATATTACGAAGACCCCAAGCTTTTGCTCGAAGAATGCATCAAGCCGGCAAAGGCGAAGAACGTGCGCATAATTCCCGAACAAAAGCTCATTAAGTTCGAGGTTTCCGACGAAGATTTGAGCGTTGTAATCGGCAAGAAAGGCTCGAACGCCAAGCTTACCTCCCGCCTTTTGGGTTGGAGGCTCGACATCGAGCAGGAAGCCAAGCAGAGCGTGGGAATCAACGATAAGCTTCAAGCCGCGGCCGGTTCGCTTGCGCAAATTTTGCCAAACATTACCGAGCATCAGGCAATGATTCTTGCAAACAACGGCTTAAACGGCATTGAAACTTTCCACGACGTAACTGTCGAAGATTTGGCTGAAATGGGCTTTTCGCCCGTTGAAGCGGAGGAAATATTGAATACCGTAAAGAAATACGGCGCATAAAATCGGGGAGATTTTAACATTAAACGGAAATAAAAAATGGGCGTAAGAATACATGAACTTGCAAAAGAAGTCGGGCTGACAAGCAAAGAGGTCATCGATTTCATAAATTCTCGCAAGGAGCAATACGGGCTTGAAGTAAAAAGCGCGTCCAACTCCATTGCAAACCTTTACGCCGATACTATTAAAGGCGACATCTTAAAGAAATCGGGCGAAAAAACAGAGGAGGCTCCGTCGGAAAAAAACGAGCCTGCTCCCGAGCCGAAACCTGAGGCCAAGGTGGAAGAAAAACCGGAGCCTGCCGCAGAGAAAAAGCCCGAAGAGGCGGAAGTTTCGCACATGCCGGCGCAGAATATTGTCGAGCCTAAGCGTCCCGCACCCGCTCCCAAAATTCCGCCTATGCAAAAGCGTCCCGCGCCTTTGCCTCCGCGCCCAATCGCACATCCTGCCGTCCAAAAGCCTGTCGAGGCTGCAAAAGCTCCCGATTTGCCGTCGGCGCGCATAATCCAGCCCGAAGTTGTCGTTCGCGAAGCTCCTAAGGCGGTTCCGGCTCCCGCTATCCCTCCGCGCATAAACGCGCCCAAAACTCCGTCGGTTCCTCCGAGAATTTCGATGGCGCCGAAGTCGCCGTCGGTTCC
>JAGBWO010000021.1 GCA_017629765.1 Opitutales bacterium
GTGGTTGAAACTCTGACATGGGCGGTTTTAAGCCCGATTGCAAGGTCGTCTTCCATTGCGATAATCCTCCCGACCCTGACGCCCGGATTCGGCTTTACCTCATATCTTGTGATTACAGGTCCCGCAAAAACTTCGGATGGAGTGACGCCGATTTTAAATTCGTCAAGAGTGCCGATTATCTGGGACATTCTCGACTCATAGTCTTCCGTCTTGATATCTTCCTTTTTTTGGGGGGCATTCAGCAAATCAACAGACGGGAATTTATAATTGCCCTTTTTGATTTTTTGTTTCGGAGGAGTATACTTTTCCTCTTCCAATGTAGAAACTTTCAAAGCCGGCACGGGTTGCGCGACGTTTTCTCCCACTTCCGCAAGCGGACGTTTTTCAATCTTTGCGCCCGCGCCCAAAACTTCTTCAATGGCGGCAACCGGCGCAGGTTCATCAAGGGCTTCCTCTTTTTCGGGAATGCGCAAAGTAATATCCTCATCGTCAAGCTCCTCTTCCTCTGTCTCCTCCAAATCTTCTTTTCGAGGAGAAGCAAGAAGAGGATTGCCCTCTTCAAGACCGAACTCGACCTCCTTTTTGGAGCGAGGCTTTTTTTGCGGAGCTTCAAAAATCTCTCCGCCTTCATTTTTCTTTTCCCTTTTAAACAAGGTGAAAAACGACTTGAAAACCCGCAAAATCCCCTTGCCGACGCAAACCAAAATTTTTACGGCAAGACGGGACGTTTCCTTTACCAGCTCAAGCGGGCTTTCCGTGAAAGAGGCAATAAAAGCGAATGCGTACAAAACAGGCAAAATAATCGCGCTCCCGAAATAATCAACCGCAGGATGGACGGCATGCAAAAACAAGAGCGTGCCGATTTTTCCGCCCCAACCCGAACTGAAATATTCGGTCGAATAAATTCCGTTTAAATAGTCCTGAATGAAAGCCGCCAACACCGAAAGAAGCACGACGGCAGCAGCCATTGAAAAAAGCGTGGCAAACCGCATGAGCTTGGGCCTTTTCAAAAAGCATAGCGCGCCAATGTATGCCGCATAAACCAAAATAAGCCATGTGGATACGCCGAAAACCGAAAGCATTGCGCTGCAAAATGTAGCTCCGATTTTTCCGCACAGATTGCTTGCGGGAATGTCGGTCGAATTTATGTGCATCGGATCGTTAAAGAACGTTTCCTGACAAGCATCGTAGCCGGCAAGAGAGACGGAAAAGAATATTGCCGCAATCAAGAGGACAATGCCAATATAAACGCGCCTGTTGCCGGAAAGCTCCCCGATTTTCTCGGAGCGCGATTCCTTTAAATTTTTTTTGGATTTTGCAGAAGCCATGATTTTAAGAAATTTTTGAAGTTAAAAGCTCTCTTGCGTGCGTCAAAGCCGAAGCGGAATTTCTGTCTCCGAGCATTCGGGCAAGCTCCGAAACCCTCTCTTCGGAATTCGGATTCAATTCTGAAATTTTTACGCTCGTAAAAGAGCTTGTCTGGAATTTTTCGACTAATAAATGGTTTGCGCCGAATGCCGCAACCTGCGGCAAATGGGTTACGCA
>JAGBWO010000170.1 GCA_017629765.1 Opitutales bacterium
AAAATTTGGCTTCTCAACTCCTCTTTCGTGGAGTTTAAAATGCCAATCGCCCTTTCGGGATTTTTTACGCCCTCGCAGCCGTTTAAAAGAAGCGATACGAATTTTATCGGAGCGGTTCCCTCAAGCACAAAAGCTTCGGGGGACGCCTTCATCGCCTTGTCGTAATAAGAGAGTGCAAGTTTTTGGTTTTCGGGAGAAATCTTTGAAAAATCCGAAACGAACGGCTCCGCGTCGGGGCTTAGCGCAATGTCCGCAAGCAGAGTATAGGCATGGGAATCGCTCTCGTCGGAATTATCCGCGCCGGAATCCGCAAACGGCTTTAAAATCTCTTTGGCTTTTTCATTGCGCGAAGCGAGAGCCTTCAACTCTTCGTTTACCGCATTTTGCGAAAACGTCGCATAGTGGTAAATGTTTGCGATTGCAAGCCTCGCCATTTTTTCGGCATTTTTTGAAATTTCCCTCGTGCGCCTTAAAATTTCCTCCGCCTTCTCTTCGGATTTTTCTACTCCGCCCAGCCCTTCCTTCAAGACGACATAGTCTATGGCACCCAAAAACGCCGAAAGCTTCTCCTCTCCTATCGCAACCGAAGCCTCGAAAGCGTCGCGCAGCCTTTCATAGGCGCCCTTGATGTCGGAAGCCGAAAGCCCCATCGCCTCGCTCACCGCCGCGCCAAGCGCAACCTCCATTATTTTTTTGATGGAAGCCGAAGTTTCGGGCGGGACGTCTTTTGTCAAAACAAGCTCCATGTCGAGCTTTGCAAGCATCGACAAATTCACGCTTTTTAAAAATCCCTCAAAATCGTCCTTGTCCCGAATAACCGAAAAAGTCTGCGCGATTATGTTTGCGGATTTCAAATACTGCCCGCTTTTAAAATCGGACTTAGCCTCCTTCAAGGCTTCCGCTATCGCAAGCTTGCGCAGCGCGGGGTCTTCGGCGGAAGAGCTTTGGGGATGGGATGGAACAACGCTTATCCGGCTCGGGTCAAGCGGAATTGTTATGGGAGAAGCGTCCTGGGCAAGCAAGGAACTTGCCGCGAAAAAAAACGCGGCGGCGGCAATGGATCTGTATTTCATATTTATTGCTGTTTAAAATTTTCGATTATTGCTTTTATCGGCAGCAAGCGGCGGCGCATAAAATTTATGTTGTAAAAAGATTAAAAGGCTTTCTTAATAACTGTCGAATTAAAAAATAATTTTTATGAAAAAGACATTATTATTCGGACTTTTCTTGACGCTCCTGTTTTCCCTTTGCGCATGCGGAAAAAAGAGCGCCAAAACCGTAAACGTGGGATTGTTCCCGAATGTCACGCACGCGCAGGGCGCAATCGCCTACCAGCTTTCAAAGGAAGGCAGGGGATGGTTTGAAAAATATCTGCCGCAAGGATACAAAATAGAATGGATTTCATTCAATGCGGGTCCGAGCGCGATAAACAGCATTTTCGGGGGAGATTTGGACATTACATACATCGGACCCAATCCGGCCATCAACGGATTTATAAAGTCCGACGGCAAAAGCGTTCGCGTCTTGGCGGGAGCAGCCGACGGAGGGGCGGGGCTTTTGGTAAATCCGAAGCTCGGCATAAAGTCGCCCAAAGATTTCAAGGGAAAAATCATAGGCACTCCGCAAGTGGCGAACACGCAGGATGTGGCATGCCGCGCATGGCTCATCGCAAACGGGCTTAAAATAAACGAAGGCGCGGGCGGCGACGTTGAAATTCTGCCGACAAAAAACCCCCAGCAGCTGCCGATTTTCAAGCGCGGAGACATGGACGCCGCATGGACTGTCGAGCCTTGGGTTTCGCGCCTTGAAACCGAAGCGGGGGCAAAAATGTTCTTCTTCGAAAAAGACGCCGTAACCACAGTGCTTGCCGCCCGTACGGATTTTTTAAAAGAGAAGCCCGAAATTGCGAAAGCCTTGCTGCAAGCCCACAAAGACCTCACAAAATGGATAAACGAAAATCCCAAAGAGGCTCAGGAACTCGTGCGAAAAGGCATAAAAAGCATATCGGGCGCGGACTTCCCGAAAGAGCTAATCGCAAACGCATGGAAGCGCATGAAATATACGCCCGAAATTAACCGAAAAGGAATGGAAAAATTCGTTGACGACTCTTTTTCATGCGGATTTATCGAAGAAAAAATCGACATAAGCCCCCTGTTTTTCAATTTCTAAAAAGATGCAAAGCCTTTTAAATTCATCGCACGGGAAAGTCGCCGCCGAATTAAGAAGCGTGCCGTCCTCAAAGCTTGTCATTGACAAAGTGAGCAAAACGTTCACCCGCAACGGAAAAGAATTTACCGTTCTCGACGACATAAACCTGCATATAGAAGAGGGGGAATTCGTATGCCTCGTCGGACCGAGCGGATGCGGAAAAAGCACCCTTTTAAACCTGATAGCCGGCTTGGATTCCCCCACAAGCGGTACAATTTACACAAACGGCAACCCCGTTTACGCTCCCGGACGGGACAGGATGATGATGTTTCAAGAACACGCCCTGTTCCCATGGCTGGACGTGCTCGGCAACGTTATGTTCGGGCTTAAATTAAAACCCAATCTAAACGACGCGGAACGCAGGGAAGTCGCGAAATACTACATTTATTTGGTAGGGCTCGAACGCTTTACGCATTCGGCAATCCATGAGCTTTCGGGCGGCATGCGCCAGAGGGTCGCCCTTGCAAGAAGCCTTGCCCCCAATCCCAATGTGCTTCTCATGGACGAGCCTTTCGGCGCGCTCGACGCCCTCACCCGCGAAAACCTTTACCGCGACTTGCAGAAAATCTGGCAGCAGCGCAAAAAGACAATCGTCTTTGTCACCCACAATATCCGCGAAGCGGTGTGCCTTGGCGACAGGGTTCTTCTGTTTTCGCCAAACCCCGGCAAAATACGGGAAGATTTCAAAATAGACCTTCCGCGCCTGCGCGACATAAATAACCCCAATCTTTCGGAGGTTTCCTCCGTAATTACAGCCGCATTGAAACAGCATCTTGACGCGAAAGGAGTGGCGGAATAATGAAAAAGACGCTTATTAGGATTTTATTGTCCGCGCTCGGTTTTTGCGCAATAATCGCCTTGTGGCAGCTTGCGTTCCATCTGGTCGACAACCGCACCAAACTGCCCTCGCCTTTCAGCGTGTTTGAATACATTAAAGAGTCGATTTTAAGCGGAGTGCTGCTTTCGGCAATAAAGGGAACGCTTATGAGGATGTTCTCGGGATATGCAATGGGGCTTCTTTTCGGCATCCCGCTCGGAGTGCTTTGCGCGCGCATAAGGATTTTTCGGGACACGCTCGGAATGCTTGCGCTCGGTTTGCAGGCTCTGCCGAGTGTATGCTGGGCGATTCCCGCGATTTTGTGGTTTGGGACAAACAATTCCGCAATGATATTCGTGGTTTTAATGGGGTCGGTATGGTCGCTTCTTTTAAGCACGCAGCACGGAGTTATGAACATATCCCCAATTTATATCCGCGCCGCGCGGACAATGGGCTCGAAAGGGCTGCATACATGGATTTATGTGATAATGCCCGCCGCCTTCCCAAGCATTGTGGGCGGGATGAAACAGGGATGGGCGTTCGCGTGGCGCAGTTTGATGGCGGCTGAAATCGTCGTGGCGCTTCCGGTAAGCAAGGCGAACGGCTTGGGGCTTCAGCTTAACTACGGCAACGACAACAACGACATCGCGCAAGTCATCGGCATTATGATTGTGATTGTGGCAATCGGGCTTTTGGTCGACAAAATCCTGTTCTCGCCTTGGGAGAAAATGCTTAGAAAACGCTGGGGGTTGGACGCCAAATAATCCTTGCCATTGAAAAATCCGCAGGCGGAATTCATGCGGATTTTTTTATTTGATTTCATATGAAAAAGCTGACTTCCATACGCACGAATCTTTTCCTCGCAATGGTGTTCATTGTGCTTATAATGTCGGCTGTTTTTCTGCCTTACGGGTTTTATTCAAACATAAAATCCGTAAGAAATTCGGTTGACGAAAGGCTTAAAGCCGCGGCGGAAAGCCTTGCCGAAATTATGCCTAACGGATTTCAAAAACGCCTTGAAAGCGGAAAAGCAGGCATGGAAGAGACAGGCGAACTCCGCAAAAAAATATCCCGCCTTAAAAACAGCTCTTCGCTGACTTCCCTTTACGCAATATACAAAAATCCCGACGGAAAAATCCGATATCTTGCCGACGAAATATTTCCCCCGAACAGGGAAATGGAAAATCCCAACCCACGCATCTTGTCGGCATTTGAGAACAGAAAGCCGGCTGTTGCGCAAATTAAAGACGACACTTTCGACTTTATGGCGCGCACCGCAATCATTCCGATGGAAAGCGACGACGGAAGTTTTTTCGTCGGCGTCGCGGAGCTTGAAACGGCAAACATCCGCCCGATTATTTTCAACTCGCTTTTAAATTTTTTCATACTCCTTAGCCTCGGCTCGTTCCTTGCCCTCATTGCCGCCGCAAGCGTCGCAAGGAAATTTTCAAGACCCATGCGAAGGCTATCGTCTTTCACCCAAAAGCTCACCGACTCCAATTTCGACAAGAGCTTGAAGCTTTCCGACACCCTCCCCGAAAGCGAAGTGCGCTCCTCGGAGGTAAAAACGCTTTCGGGGAACATCGACGCAATGCGCGCCAAGCTTTACGAGTACATCGAAAACTTAAAGCTTGAAACCCAAGCCCGAAACCGCGCGGAAACGGAGCTTAAAATTGCGGGGCAAATCCAGCACACATTCCTGCCGCAAAAAGATTTCAAGGCAAAGAATATAGAAATATCGGCAAATATGCAAAGCGCAAGGGAGGCGGGCGGAGACTTCTTCTGCATCGAAAAATTGGACGGCGAAAAAACCGCCTTCGCAATAGGCGACGTATCGGGAAAGGGCGTTCCCGCCGCGCTTTTTATGGCGCGGATTACAACGCTTGTCCGCGCCGCGCTGCGAAACGGCGCAGGCATTGCCGAAACGGTAGATTTTCTAAACCAAAGCATCGCCGAAAACAACGAATCCTGCACTTTCGTGACTTTCTTTCTGGCTGTTTTCGATGCCGCCAAAAGCGAACTAAACTTTGTAAACTGCGGGCATAACCCGCCAATCATAAAGACGGCAAACGCGCCGTTTAAAATTCTTGAAGTAAAGCCAAACACAATTTTGGGAGTCTTTGCAGAGGCAAAATTTGAAACGCAAAAACTGAAAGTCCAAAGCGGCGACATCCTGTTTTTATACACCGACGGAATTACGGAAGCCGCCAATAAAAACGGGGAACTTCTCGGATGCGGGCGGCTTCTGAACATCCTGAACGGACAAGCCGACATTTCCGCAAAAAACCTCGTAAGCTCCGCAATCTTAAACGCCACGGCGTTTGAGGAAGACCTGCCGCAAACCGACGACATCACATCCCTTGCCGCCGTTTTCAAATAAAAAAGCCCCGGCTTAACTCGGAGCTTTCAAGGCTTTTGCCAAAATCAGATTTTTTCCGGCAAAAATTCGGTTTTGTAAGAATAGCGCGATTTCAAGAATTTGTTCGCCTCTTTTGAATTTGTGAACTTCATCCGTTTGGCGTCGAATTTAAGCTCCTTTTCAGGCACAAAATTCGGAACAAGCCCCAAGAGTACAGTCGCGGTGAAATCCCCGGAAAAATCTACAATATTGGAACCGGGCTGCTTGCCCGAAATACAGGCGCGCAAAAACTCGTGGTGAGAATTGCCGCCTGCGCGCTCTATCGTCGGAGCGGGAAGCGCGTTTGATTTTCTCAAATCCCTGAATTCTTCAAACGGATAAATAGAAACTCCGCCGCCATAGGCATTGCCGCAAAATACATTGCGCTTTGAGCATACGATGGCAGTACCGTTGGAACATCTGTCGATTGTGTCCTGCTTGAAATTTTTCAAGTCTTTGGGCTTGTCGTTTGCGTCATACCAAAACAGCTTAATCGGCTTTTTATGGTATTTGTTGGGGGCAAACTCATACACGACCTGCGCTTTTGCGGGCCATGCGTAATCGTTCATTTCCGTGCGCGTGCCGTAAATTTTGGATGGCAAGCCCAAGCCGAAAGCGGAATAGCCCAAATCCATAAAATGGCAACCCATGTCTCCCAAAGAGCTTGTGCCGAAATCCTGATAGCCGCGCCAAGCAAAGGGCGCAATAGCCGGTGAGAACGGCTGGTCGGGAGCAACGTTAAGCCATAAATTCCAGTCGATATTTCCCGAATTATGGTTTTGCGAGGGGCGTTCAATCAAACCCTGCCTCCAAAATACATTGGGCCTGTCTGTCCAATGGTGGATTTCCTCGACATCCCCAAGCAAGCCCGCGTCGTACCATTCTTTGACTTGGCGCCATCCGTCGCCCGCATGCCCCTGATTGCCCATTTGCGTGATAAGCCCCGTTTTCTTCGCAATGCGCTTCAATTCCTGAGTTTCCCAAAAAGTGCGCGCAAGGGGCTTTTCGACATAGACGTGCTTGCCGTTTGCCATAGCCCAAGCTGCGGCGGGAAAGTGGGCGTGGTCGGGAGTGCAGACAAAAACCGCATCGATATCTTTGCCCATTTTGTCGAACATAACGCGGTAGTCCTTAAATTTTTGGGCGTTCGGGAACTTGTTGAAAGAGCCTCCCGCCCTTCCCCAATCAACATCGCACAAAGCGACGATATTCGCCCTGTCAAAATTCCCCGCCTCGTTTACGGACGCCTCACCCCTGCCGCCGCATCCGATTATCGCAACGTTTATTTTAGAATTCGGGGCAGGTTCTTTGCCTATCGCCCAACGCGGCAAAATCGAAAAAATTGCCACGCCCGCGCCTGCCGTTTTTAAAAATGTTCTGCGTGATATATTCATAGTTTCCTCCGTATTTAAAATGTCATTTATTATATGAAACATCTTTTTACAAATAAAAATGCCAAAGGTCAACTTTTTTATAAACATTGTTGACGCAAAAAAGTTAACAACTAAATTTTCCTATATATGATGAAAAAACTCGTTACCGCATTTATCTTATGCCTTTGCGCGGCAATATCGGCTATTGCGCAGGAAAAAATCAAAATCGCATGCATCGGCGACAGCATTACAGAAGGCTTCGGTCTTAAAAACTCTTGTACAGACTCATATCCCGTGATTTTGGGCTATATGCTTGGCGACAAATATGAAGTGCGCAACTTCGGCATAACCGGCAAATGCGTCCAAAAAGACAGCAACGACCCCTACTGGAAAAGCGGTCGAATTCCTAAAATCAAGGAATTCGACCCCGACATAATCATAGTAAAACTCGGCACAAACGACTCCAAAGGCGTAAACTGGAAATCTCCCGAAATTTTCCAAGCCGACTACGAAGCCTATCTTGACGAAGTGTCTAATCCGAACAAAAAGCAAACTTTCATTTTGGCTACAAGCGCATGGGTGAAAAAAGACGCAATCGGCATCACTCGCAAAGTAATTACAGAAGGCGTAAACCCGACCGTGCAAAAAATCGCAAAAAAGCGCGGGTTGAAAACCATAGACTTCCATTCGCTTCTGGAAGACCACCCCGACTGGTATTGCGACGATATCCATCCGAACGAGCAGGGCGCGTACAAAATGGCGGAATTTGTCTACAAATTTTTGACTTCTAAAAAAAACACTCCGAAAATTCCGTACTTCCGCGCAAAAAAATCGGATTTTGACGGATTTACGCGCTACGAATTCCAACTCAGATGGAGCGATACCTCAATTTGGCTTCCGCAAAAGCCCTCCGCAAACGGAGAATGGCTTTGGGTTTCCACAAGATACAAAAATACGGAAGAGGAAAGGCAGCTGATATTGGGTCTTCTCAAAAAAGGCTGGCACGTTGTTTACACAAACATAGAAGGCTGGTGGGGCAACCCGAATTCAGTCAGGTGGTTTGAAAATGTGCAAAGATACATCCCCGAACTTCTGAAAGTTTCCGATAAACCGTCCATTGCGGGATTCGGCACGGGAGCGTTCCACGCAGTAAATTTCGCCTCAAAACATCCCGAAAAAATCGAAAAAGTCTATCTTTGCAAACCTGAGCTTGATATTTTGAAATGGGCAAACGACGGGCATATGCAAACATTCCTGCGCGAATGGAAGCTCTCGAAAGAAGACTTGGAAAATTTCAGCGACTCCCCTATTGAAAACATCAAAAAATTTGCGGAAAACAAAACGCCCGCAATAATTCTTCCCAAAGACGAAGAACAGCTTAAAATTCTGAAAGGATATTTCCCGAAAACGGCGAAAAACATAATCTTTATAAAGGATAATTCCGATGCCGAAAAGGAGGCGGAAATTGCGGTAAAATTCCTGACCCAAAAACCAAAGAAAAAGAAATAGCCTTTAAAATTACGCGCAAAAAAATCGCAATGCTTAAACATTGCGATTTTTTTAACTCCGAATCCAAAATCCGCGCCTATTCCGCGCTTGGAGCGTCTTCGCCGAGAGTGGAGCCGCCGACGACTTTCACAGTCGCCATAATTTCGTTTCCGATTTTTTCGGCGACTTCGGGATTTTGCATAAGATAAGCCTTTGCGGCTTCCCTGCCCTGCCCGATTAGCTCTCCGTTATAGGAAATCCACGCGCCCTTCTTTTCCAAAATCTTGTTTTCGATACCCAAGTCGATTAAACTGCCAGTTTTGGAAATGCCTTCGTTGTACATGATGTCGAATTCGCATTCGGTAAACGGCGGCGCAACCTTGTTTTTCACAACCTTAATTTTTGTGCGGTTGCCGATTACCTTGCCCGAAGTATCCTTGATTTGCCCAATTCTGCGGATGTCTATTCGGGTTGTCGCAAAGAACTTCAAAGCCCTGCCGCCCGGAGTTGTTTCGGGCGAGCCGAACATAACGCCGATTTTTTCGCGGATTTGGTTCGTGAAAATGCACACGCACGAAGTCTTGTTGATTGCCGCAGTCAGACGGCGCATTGCCTGGCTCATCATTCTCGCCTGCAAGCCCACCGTGCTGTCGCCAAACTGCCCGTCAAGCTCCGTTTTGGAAACAAGAGCGGCAACGGAGTCTATTACAATAACGTCTATCGCGCCGCTTCTTATCAGGGTTTCGGCGATATTTAGGGCGTCTTCGCCGCATTCGGGCTGGGATACCATGAGATTGTCCAAGTCAACGCCGACCACTTTCGCATAGCGCGGGTCGAGAGCATGCTCAACGTCTATAAAGACCGCGTTGCCGCCCTTTTTCTGCGCCTCCGCAATCAGCGACAGGCAAAGAGTTGTCTTCCCCGAAGATTCGGGGCCGTAAATTTCGCAAATTCTTCCGCGAGCCAATCCGCCCACGCCCAAAGCCAAGTCGATGGCAATGGAGCCGGTGCTGATTACTTCAACGTTCATTTTCGTGGCGTCGCCAAGCCTGATTAAAGACCCTTCGCCAAACTGCTTGTTAACGGCGCTCAATGCAAATTCGAGAGCCTTGTCGTTGCCTCCTTCCGGAAGCTGTGATGTTTTTTTAGCCATAATTTAATTCCGTTTTGTGATTAAAAGATATCGCGATAAAGTTTTACGCAGACAAGCGTTTGCCAAATCCGCAAAAACTGCAATTAAATTTTTCAATTTTTTTATTTGCTCCATGAGAGCATTTTTTCAATGGCGGCTTTTGCCTTTTCGGCAACCACTTCGTCAACCGAGACTTGCGGGGACATGTCCCGCAGGCAGTCGCGCAATTTTTCGAGCGTGTTTTTATCCATGTGCCTGCATCGCAAGCTGTTGGAATTCGGGGCGGGCGCCGCTATAAAAGTCTTGTTCGGGACTTCGCGCCTCAGGCGGTAAATCATCTGCTCGACCGTCGCCACGATTATAGTGTCGGAGGGGTTTTCGCGCGCCCAGGCAATCATTTTCTCCGTGCTGCAAACATAGTCGCAAACGTCGCGCACTGCCTTCGGGCATTCGGGATGGCAGACTATGGGGGCCTTGAACTCTTCACGCAGCGCCTTCAAGTCTTCCGCCTTGTAAGAGGCGTGGGCGCAGCAACATCCATCCCACAAAATCATTTTTCTGCCGGTCTCTTCTTCAACCCAAGAGCCCAAATACCTGTCGGGAGCGAAAATAATCTGCTCGTCCTTCGGAAAATGCTCAACTATTTTGACGGCGTTGCCGCTCGTGCAAATAACGTCGCTGAGGGCTTTTACCGCCCAGCTGCAATTTATGTAGGAAACGACTTTCGCGTTCGGATACTGCGCTTTGAAAGCGGCAAGCTCCTCTGCGGGGCAGGATTCTTCAAGCGAGCATCCCGAAGCCGCGTCAGGCATAAGCACCGTTTTTGACGGATTTAAAATCTTGGCGGTCTCAGCCATAAAATCCACCCCGCAAAACACAATCACATCGGCTTTTGCGTCTCTTGCGCAATATGAAAGCCCCAATGAATCGCCTATGAAGTCCGCGACTTCCTGTATTTCGTTTGCGACGTAGTTATGCGCCAATATCACCGCGTTGCGCTCTTTCTTCAAACGCAACACTTCTTCCTGCAAAACGCTGAAGGGCTTTTTGGCTTCGTTTTGATACGGTTGAAAGATTATAGGTTTCATTTTATAATGCTACAAAATTGACACGCCCAAGCTTATTGGTCAATATTCTAATTTTAAAATGGAAAATTTCGATTCGGCAGCCGTCGCGCTTTTCAGCGGAATGGACGCCCCCTTGACCTACAAAATTCCGCCGCATTTGCTCGGCGCGGTACAAAAAGGCTCAATGGTGCGCGTTCCCCTGCGCAACAGACTGGCGGACGGAGTGGTTACCGAACTTTTGAATTCGGAAAATTCGGGATTTAAGTTAAAGGAAATCCAAAGCCTCGTCCAGCCGCAAAGAGTTCTTACCCCCGACTTGATAAGGCTTGCCGGATGGATGAAAAACTACTACTGCGCCTCAATGCAAAGCGTGCTTGAATCAATGATTCCCGCAGTGGTTAGAAGCGGCAAAAACCCGATGCTTGCAAAAGAAGTGTCGGTTAAAAAAATTCTCGGCGGCGCCGAATTTGAAAAGCTTTCAAAACGCGCGCCCGCACAAGCGAAGATTTACGAGCTTTTGCTTGAAAACAAAGCTCCGATGCTGCGGGCGGCCATCTTAAAGATGGCGCATGCAAGCGATTCCGCAGTCCAAGCCCTGATTGCCAAAGGCGTACTTTCCGAAACCGAAAAAATAATGGAAAGAAACGCCTATGCGGACGACATTTCCGACGCGGAAAGAGTGTCTTCAACGCCGCATAGGCTAAACGAAGAGCAAGCCGCAGCCCTAAACGACATCGCCTCAAAAATCGAATCGAAAAAATTTGCCGCCCACCTGCTTTACGGAGTTACGGGTTCGGGAAAGACGGAAGTATATATGCAGGCGATGCAAAAAG
>JAGBWO010000171.1 GCA_017629765.1 Opitutales bacterium
AGCCAAAACATTCAATACATTTATCATAAGCGAATGAAACTCCACCACATAGGCATAGCGACTTTAAATATAGACGTCACCGCGCAAAGCTACTGCGAGCCTCTCGGCTACAAGGCTGTTTCTGAAAAAATCGAGGATGCCGCCCAGCAGGCAGTCGTGCAATTTTTTAAGAGCGACGGCGACGAGCGCCTTATAGAGCTCGTGCAGGCGAACTCCGAAAAAAGCCCCCTTTTCATATTCGCAAAAAGCGGCTCTAAACAGCACCACCTCTGCTTCCAATCTTCCGATATTTCATCGGACCTGCAAAAACTGCGCGAAAAGGGATTTTTCATAATCTGCGAGCCCGTTCCGGCCGCAGCCTTTGGAGGCAAAAAAATAGCGTGGGCAATGAACGCCGAAAAATGCCTTGCGGAACTCGTCGAAGAATAGATTTTCAATTAAATTTTTATGACTGACACTGAAATTTTATCAAAAATACAAAGCGTATTTTCCGAAATATTGGAAGACGGCGACATAGCGATATCCGAAGACACAAGCCCCGAAACGCTCGAAGAATGGGAGTCCTTCGCGCACATTCAAATCGTGCTTGCGCTCGAGAAGGCGTTCGGAATAAAATTCAGCTCGAAAGAAGTTTTTGAATGGCAAAACGTGGGCGACATCCTGAATTCGATAGCGCAAAAAGCCCAATGATTTTCTGATGCAAAAGCTTGCCCAGGCACTCATCTTGTCCGCCGTGTTTTTTGCGGCGTGGTCGACGTCGGGAACCCGCCCGATATCGGGTTCCGTGATGCTTGGCATTTCCGCGCTCGCTTTCATTTTCTCGATTTTAAACTGGGGCTTCAAAGAAAATTCAAAACTTTCCGACATAGCAAAAAATCCGTTTCTGCTTTGCGGGGGAATTTTGGTTTTGCTTGGAATAATTCAAGTTTTAAATCCCCATACCATTGCATACGACGCCGACGGATATTTGCACGCAAGGAACGTCAAATTTATAAAATGGCTTCCGAGCGGAATCAATGCGGACGCCGAAGTTTACGGCAGCGCAAAAGCGGTTGCGGAGTTGCTTACCGCCTACTTTTTTGCAAGTGCATTGTTTTTTCACTCAAAAAACGCAAAATTTTGCAAATTCCTGATAAAATTTTTCGCGCTTAACATTGCCGCAATGTCGATTTTTGCAATCGCGCAAAAAATTCTAAACGCGCAAGCAATATATTTTTTCTTTTCGACTGACTCTCAATTTTACGGGCCTTACTACTATTCAAACGCAACGTGCGCCGCGATATTTCTGGGGCTTTGCGCTACGTCCGCGTCGTTTTGCATAGATTTCGGCGCTTCCAAAAGCTTTAAGAAAAAAGCGCTGTCTTTCCTGTGGATTTTCCCCGCGGCTTCGCAGTCCGCCGCAATTTTTGTCTCGACAAGCGTGGGCGCAAAAATGTCCGTTCTGATTTTTTCCGCGCTGCTATTTTTGCTTGGAATGTTTTATTTCTTAAAAAATAAAATCGGAAAGGCAAAAACGCTTGCCGCGATTTTCGCCATTATCGCCATATCTGCCATTCCCGCCTTCTATGCGGCAAACTGCCGATATGAAAATTTAAGCCCGACGAAAAAGGCTTCCGTAATCGGGCGCGCGGAGCTTGCCTTGCTTGCCAAAGACGTATTTTGGGAAGCGCCGATTTTCGGAGGAGGGGCGGATTCGTTCGGATACTTCGCGTCAAGAGCGGCGGGAAAAAGAACCTTCGGAAACAAATTCGCAAATTCCGCCCACAATTCGATTTTAAACTACGCCTGCGAATACGGAGCGGCAGGGCTTGCCGCAATATTCACGGTGTTCTTTTTATGGGCGAAAAGGCTTTTTGCAAGGCGCAAAATCCTGCAAGCGGCAAATATGGCCTGCCTTGCGGGGCTTTTTACCTCCACTTTTCATTCGATGTTCGACATATTTTTGCAGATACCCTCGACGATGGTTTTCTACGCGCTTATAATGACGCTTTCGGCAAGTTTTTTAAAAGGAGGGGCAAAAGATGGGCTTTAAAAAATGCGCCTCGGCTGTTTTCGCCGCCATCGCCCTTGCGCTTGCGGCGGCGTTCGGCCTTTTCCCGTTTTTCGAGCATAAAATAAACCGGGACTATGTCGCGGCAAAAGCCGCCCTGTCCGCCGCTGACGCGGGATGCCTTGATTTGGCAGAAAAGATTTCAAGCGGCGTCAAATTTAAGCCGTTTTTAAGCAAGGCAAACGCGCATATCGCGCTTCAAAAACTGCATAACGACGGCGAGGCTGCCGCCTGCGCCTTTATAAAATCCCGCGGCAAAAATTTTGATTTCGAAGAGTACGCCGCAAGAAGATTAATTTGCGATATTTCAAGCGAGCCCGCCTTCGCCGCAGGGCTTTTGAAAATAAAATACGAAGGGCAAATAAACTCCTTTAAAAACCCGTATTTAAAGGCGGTTTTATTTTACATCATGTCGCTGAAAGCAAAGCCCCAAGACGCCCCCGATTACGCAAAAAAAGCATTCGGCATTTTAAAAGCGCAGCCCAAAACAGAAGACCTTACGCTAACTTGCGTTGAAATTTCAAAGCTCGCCCTTGAAGCGGAACGCCCCAAAGATTTTTTCGAATCATTAAAGCATTGCCCGCGCGCGCCCCATTACTACGACGCGCTTTTCCAATCGTTAAAACACAAATCTTTCAGAGACTATATCTGGAAACACAACCGCTACGACTGGTCGTTTTACTCTCTCGAAACAAGGGCGGAAATGCTTTCAAACAAACGAAAGCCTCCGCTTGAAATCGGCAAAAAATTAAGATACGCGCTCGTCAATTCGGATTTCAACGGGAGGACTCAAAACTACGCGCTTTTCAATCTTCCCCTTCTCGCCGACATTGCATTTATATGCCAAAAAGAAGATTTGTTTGACGCGTATAAGAACATCTGCAACTCCGCCGAAACGCTGAAATCAATGCAAGGCTCAAAGTTCGGATACCTGAAAAACGCCGCCATATTTTTTACGGCGGCAAACGACATCGACCTCGCGCTAAAACTTGCAGGATTGGCAGACAACAAACATCAAAAGCTTCGAATTTTAAATTCCATCGCGCTTCAAATGCCCGCCGAAAAGGCTTGCGTTGAAAAATTCTTTGAAGCTCTAAACTCCGCAAGATGAATCCCGCCAGACTTTATCGAGCATATCGGCATATTCTCCGTCGCCAAGCAGGTAGCGGGACTTGTCGAGATTTTTCAGGTTTTGCCGCCATCTTTTCAGGTCTTGCGGGGTGATTTTTTTCAGAAGCCCGATTGATTCTTCGGGAGAGTATATGTCAATGCTTAGCCCGATGTCGTTATGCAAAACAAAATCCTCGTGCGCGGTTCCTTTTTGGACTACGACGGGAACGCCCATCATCAAGGCTTCGTAAAAACGGTTTGTCATCTGCCACTGGAAATTTGTCTCCGGCGCGAAAGAATGAATCATCCACGAAACGTCGATTTGGGAAAACATTGACGGAATGTCTTCGGGGTTTTTGTATTTGCCCGCGTATTCCAAATTCGGAACGCCGCCGACAAGCTCCGCCTCCCTGCCCTCTCTTCCAATAAGCCCCCTTACAAGAGTTTTTATTCCGGACTTCGCCGCCTGTTTTATAAACGAAAAAGCGTCAATGTAAGTAAGCACGCCGAAGTACCCGAATACAAAATCCCTTTCGGGAACGGGCTTGGGATTGTAATTTTCCAAAATAAAGTCCGCATATTCGCGATGTATTTTGTTTTCGATTACCGCGTATTTTTCGATTTCAAGCCCAAGCATTTTGCCAAAATACTCCGTGCGGAACAGCGGGCTTGTGAAAACGACCATATCGGAGTTTTTTGCAATCGTTTTTTCGACGAAGCGCACAAGCTTGGGTATAATTCCCTTTTTTCGGGTGGCAACAGGATGCACGTCGCTATAACCGTAAATAAATTTTTTTCCGCGCAAAGACTTTGCGGCAAGAAGAGAAACAAAAGCCGTGTCGACGCTCCAAGAATAAACCGCGCCGCAATTTTTGAGCATCTTCCGGATTTTGAAAAACATTTTGGGATAAAGCGCAAGACGCGAAAAATACGAGGCAGAAACCGCGCTTCCAAAAACAACCCTGCCCTTTGGCAAAGACAACTCCTTGCGTAAAATGCCCCCTACTAAAACTTCGGCAACATTTCTGCCGCTTTTTAGCCCCTTCTCGATTTTATCCGTGAGATGGTCTGAAATCGACGGGGAAACGAGCAATATCCTTTTGGAAGAATCGGGCATATTTCGGAAAATTTTTATATTTTTAATAAAATGCATAAAACCAAATTTAAAGATTTTAAGCAACAATAAATTCCCCCGCGCCATTCGGGATTTTTACTTGCCTTTTAAGCGATTTTTTTAAGACTGTTTCCATAACCTTTTCTAAATCCATTTATGCCCGAAGAAAACACAAAAAAGCGGATAGGACTTGTCTCCCAAAGCAATTTAATCAATTTCGGATCGGATTTGCTGGCATATTCGCTGTTTAAATATTTGCAAGAATTGGGCTTTGATGTCGAAATTATCGACTACTGGATAAAGGACCTGCTCGACATATATGACAGAAAATACGTCCCCGTAAAATTAGAGGCGAAGGCTCCGTTAAGAATCGCAAGAAACATAGTGACGTTTTTCAATTCCAAAAATTACGACAAAATGAAAAACGCCTTTGCCGATTTCAGAAAAGACTGGATTTTTTCAAGGCAAAGATATGTCGGCGAAGAGGCGATAGAAAAAAATCCGCCAAAATACGACTTTTATGTTACGGGCAGCGACTGCATTTGGCATCCCGAATACCTTGTTCCCGCAAGAGCCCTGCACTTCGCAAAAGACATAAACGCCCCGAAGATTTCATATGCCCCTTCCGTCAGTTTTAACGGCGAAATTTCGCGCGAAAAAAAAGAGTATATGAAGGGGCTTCTATCCAATATCGACTTCCTTTCCTGCCGCGAAAAAGCCGGCTCGGAGTTTCTGCAAAACCTGTTAAAAAGAGATGTTCAAACTGTATTGGATCCGGTTTTCCTGCACGATAAAAACTGGTGGGCTGATATTGCAGGCGAAGAGCCAATCATTGAAGGCGACTACATATTCTCCTACGTAATTCATCCCGACAAAAACCTAAAAAACATCATAAGACATTTGCGCAAAATTTTCAACCTCCCCGTCGTGCTTGCGGTTTTCGACTTACAAACGGCATTTCTGCTGCCGCACGACAAGGTGGTAAAATCGATAGGCCCAAAAGAGTTTTTAAATCTCGTTTATCACTGCAAGCGCTCCGTCGTAAGCTCGTTCCACGGAGCGGCATTTTCGGCGATATTTAAAAAAGACTGCTATTTCATAAGGCATAGCCATACCGACACCCGCACTCCCGACCTGCATTCAAGGCTCGGCATAAAAAACAAAATTATATCCGATATCGGCGGCATAAATACGGAAGAAACCGACTATTCCCAAACCGACGCCCTTCTTGCAAGGGAGCTTGCCTCCTCCGAAAAATATTTGAAAAACGCACTTGGAATTAAAGATGTTTAAGACAGGCATAGAATTAAAAGACTGCGCCGGCTGCTATGCATGCATTTACGCCTGCCCAAAAAAATGCTTTTCAGAAAGCTTCGACAAAGACGGCTTTTTTTATCCGAAATTCGACCCAGCAAGCTGTA
>JAGBWO010000172.1 GCA_017629765.1 Opitutales bacterium
ATGTAAACCCCACAGCCGAAGCCTGTGGCTATTTTTGCCGCGCGGAGTTTTGTAATCATTCCGCCGACAGCCGTCGCGCTTGTTGTGCCTGACGCCATCGCGTTTATTTTGGCGTCGATTTTTTCTACTCTTTTTATCATCGAGCCGTCGCCGGTCATATCCAAAAGCCCCGAGGCTGTCGATAAAATCACGAGGCAGTCCGCCTTTATGAGGGTTGCCACAAGAGAGCTTAGGACGTCGTTGTCGCCGAATTTTATGTTGAGTTCCGACGCGCTGACAGAATCGTTTTCGTTGATGACGGGCACGATTTTGTCTTTTAAGATTTCGTCCAAAAGGGCGTTCATGGCGTCATGGCGGTGCTTTATGTCGACATCGTCTTTGGTGAGAAGAAGCTGGGCTGTTGTAATGCCGTGTTCTTCAAAGAGTTTCGACCATGTGTCTATCAGTATGCCTTGCCCGACAGCGGCGCACTTTTGAACCGTGCTTATTTGTTTCGGGCGCGATTTCAATCCCAGCTTGCCCATTCCAAGCCCGACTGCTCCGGAGCTTACCAGCGCGACTTCCTTGCCCGCCTTGCGAAGTCTTGCAATTTGGGCGCACAAAGCTTTCATACGCCCGGCGTCAAGCTTCCCGACGTCGCGCGTCAACACTCCCGTGCCTATTTTGACAACGACGCGTTTTGCGTCTTTCATAACAGCGAAAATTTATGTATTATACTTTCTTTAAATCCGCTTCCTTAGCTTCGACCGCCTTGTTGATTTCTTCAATCTTTTTGTCGGTCAAGTTTTGGATTTCCTTTTCGGCGCGCTTTTCTTCGTCTTCGGTTATGACAGAGTCTTTTTGAGCCTTTTTAAGGGCGTCCATGGCGTCTCTGCGGATATTGCGGATGCGCACTCTGCCTTGTTCGGCCATATCGCGGCAAACTTTGGCAAGCTCGGCGCGGCGTTCGCCTGAAAGCGCGGGAATCGGGCAACGGACGGCTTCGCCCATAACTGCGGGGGTAATGCCGATGTTGGCCGCCAAAATCGCTTTTTCGATTTCTTTTAGTATGCCCCTGTCCCAGGGCTGAATGCGGATTAGATTTGAGTCGGGGGTGGTGATTGCCGCAACGTCCTTCATTCTCATTGAGCTGCCGTAAACGTCAACCATTACGCCTTCAACCATGCTCGGCGACGCCTTGCCCGTGTGGATTGTTTCAAAGTCGCGCAAAACGAATTCAAGGGCTTTCGCCATCGCTTCCGCCGTTTTTTTGATTTCTGCGTTGATGTCCATTTTAATCCTTTTTTTGTATTTTTTTTGAAATTTTCAGGAAACCGTCGTGCCGATTTTTTCGCCTTCTATGACGCGGCGGATGTTGCCGGTCTTATTCATGTCGAAAACAACGATTGGTATTTTGTTGTCCATGCACATGGAAAACGCGGTGGAATCCATTACTGCGAGGCGTTTTTCCAACGCGTCGATGTATGAAATACTGTCGAACTTTACGGCATCGGCAAATTTCATCGGGTCTTTATCGTAAATTCCGTCAACCTTTGTCGCTTTTAAAATGCAGTCCGCCTGAACTTCGGACGCCCTGAGAGAGGCTGTAGTATCCGTTGAGAAATACGGATTGCCGGTGCCGGCAACAAATATCACTATTCTGCCTTTTTCAAGATGCCTGATTGCCTTTCTAACTATAAACGGCTCTGCGACTTTTTCCATCGGGATTGCCGTTTGCACGCGAACCTGCACTCCTTCCGCTTCGAGGGCGTTCATGAGCGCAAGCCCGTTTATGACCGTTGCGAGCATTCCCATATAGTCGCCGGTGGTGCGGTCGACGCCTTTGTCGATGCCTTTCAAACCTCTGAATATATTGCCGCCGCCGACGACAAGGCAGATTTGCACGCCGATTTCGTGAATTTCTTTAAGCTGGCGCGCGAGGCCTTTTAAAATTTCGGGGGAATGCGGGTCTTCGCCGTTTCCTTTGAGGGCTTCGCCGCTAATCTTTAACACTATGCGTTTGTATTTCGGAGTCATAAGAAAATTTTTGCGATTTTGGTAAAGTATTGTTTCTTTTGAAAATTTTGCAACTTTAAATCCGCCCGCTATTATTTGGGGTGCGGACTTGAAGTTTTCCAAAATTGCGCGTTTTTAATATGATTTTGCAAAAACAACCCTTTGCTTTGAAGGTCTGCCGCTGAACGGGCATACGCCTTCTTCGCCGTCGCCTTCAAGCGGAATGCAGCGCACCGTGACTTTGAGGTCTTGGCGCAGCATATCTTCCACTTCCGCACTGCCGTCGAAATGCGCCATTGCAAAACCGCCGTGAATTTCGGGCTTCTTTTCGTTTTGCGGCGTAAAGAAGTCGTAGAAATCCTTTTTGGAGTCTATTTTTACAGTGTTGTCTTGGCGGTATTTCAAGGCTTTTGCAAACAGATTGTTTTGTATTTGCGTTAAAATTTCGGGAACTTTTGCGACAAATTCCGCGCGGGAAACCGCCTGCTTTGAGCCGTCGTCGCGCCTTGCCATAAAGAGGGAATCGTTTGCTATGTCTCTTGGGCCTATTTCCAAACGGATTGGCACGCCTTTCTTGACCCAGCTCCAAGCCTTTTCCCCGCCGCGAATGTCGCGGGCGTCAAGCTCGACGCGCAAGGGCTTGCCGTCGTAGCATACGCTTGAAAGCTCGTTTTGCAGGTTTTTGCAGTATTGCATTACTTCCGCCTTGCTTGCCTCGTCCCTTATAATCGGCAAAATTACAATGTGGGTAGGGGCAATTCGCGGAGGAAGGACAAGGCCGTTGTCGTCGGAGTGCGTCATTACAAGCCCGCCGATAAGTCTGGTTGAAACTCCCCAGCTTGTCGTCCATGCATATTCCTGCGAGCCGTTTTCCGAAAGATAGCGTATATTGCTTGCTTTGGCGAAATTCTGCCCAAGGAAGTGCGAAGTTCCCGCCTGCAAAGCTTTCCTATCCTGCATCATTGCCTCTATGCAGTAGGTTGTGACGGCTCCGGGGAATTTTTCGCCTTCAGTTTTCTGTCCGCAAATGACGG
>JAGBWO010000022.1 GCA_017629765.1 Opitutales bacterium
CCCCGGGTTCCCTCGCATACGAATTCCCCGCCTAAAAAATTCATACTGAATTTCCTGCCCTCGTAGGCGTTAAATCCTTCAAAATCTTTGCAAGACAGCTTTCCGCCCGAAAACAAATTTATAGAAAAGTTATGGTTATTTGCGTTTATGCGGTTTTCAACTGTCAAATCGCCGCCGTTTAAAACCGAAAACGACAAATCATCCGCCGATATATCCAAGCCGTTTACTTCCACCGCTCCGGAAAGCGTCAAATCTTTGCTTAAATTTATATTGTACGACACAAATTCGGAATTGTCGGGATATGCGCAGTTGGGCAATAAATTAAGCCATGCCACGCTGCGCCAAGCTCCGCTTGAAATCGGCGTTGCAATATTTATCGCTTGCAGCTGAAGCATTGAAAAAAATGCCAAAAAGAAAATTAAAATCTTTGTTTTCATAAAGACCTCTTTTGCCTTTATCGACAAAAAAAGAGGGGCAGAAAGCCCCCTATTAAAAAAATCTGAAAATATTTTACTTTCGCCTGCGGTATGCCGCAAAAGCAATAGCCAATGCTCCGAAAACCGCCGCATACGTCGGGGACTCCGGAATTGCGTAAAATTGAAGCCGAAGCAGAGAGCCTTCCGAAATCCATTCGTAGTCTTCGCCCTCTTTCAAACCCTGTACTATTACCATTTCGTTAATCAAAAGCTCGTCGAAAACAGTGGAAGTCTTCGCTACCGATATTAATGCAAACAAGGAGATAAAAACAATATAACAACGAATAAACCGGGAAACTTGACATCTCCAAAAACAAATGCAATATTTATATCTTTATAAAACCATGCCATGAAAATAGACAGAAGAAATTTCATAAAAATCGGCGGGGGGCTGTTGGGGGGTTATGTTTTCGCAATCAACGCGCCTCTCTCCGCCAAAGAATTTAAAAGCATATCAAAAGAGACAAACATCCGCAAATTTACCGAAAGCAAAATTGCGGGTTCTTCACCATTTTGCGACAAGGTAATGACGCCCAAACGCCTCGACAGTGACGTCTTGGTTGCGGGTGGAGGCCTTGCCGGAATATGCGCCGCAATCGCCGCCGCAAGAGAGGGGGCGAAAGTCGTGCTTGTTCAAGACCGCTCGCGGCTCGGCGGCAACGCAAGCTCGGAAATCAAAATGCACCCGCTTGGAATGCACCACAACAACAGCGGCTTTCGCGAAGGCGGCATAATAGAGGAAATTTTGCTCGACAACCTAAACTTCAACCCCCAAAAAGAATGGGATGTTTGGGATTTGCTTCTTTACGACAAGGTAATCAGCGAAAAAAACATAACCCTGCTCTTGGATACCGATTTATGCGGAGTCGAAACAAGCGGCAAAGAAATAAAAAAAGCTTTTGCGCGCTGCGACACCTCGCGCACTTTTTACGAAATTAAAGCAAAGATTTACATCGACTGCACGGGAGATTCCCGAATGGCGGCGGAAGCGGGCGCAACATTGTTCGACGGCCGCGACACCCCAGAAACATACGGGGAGGAATTTTCCGGCTACGACCCGCAAGGCACGCATCAAGGCTCTTCAATCCTGTTTACTTCAAAAGATTTCGGAAGACCTATGCCCTTCAAAGCCCCGTCTTGGGCGAGAAAAATCACCGCCGAAAACATAAAGCATCGCGGCATCGACAAAAACCGCCTCGAATACGGATTCTGGTGGGTTGAGCTCGGCGGCGATATGAACGCGATTTCAGACAGCGAAAAACTGCGTTTCGAGCTTTTGAGAGTGGTATTGGGCGCGTGGGATTATGTAAAAAACAGCGGCAAATTCCCCGAAGCCGAAAACCGAGCAATAACATCAATCGGAATGCTGCCCGGCAGGCGCGACACTTTCAGAATTAAGGGCGAGTACATTTTCAAGGAACAAGACATTCTCGGAAACTGGAAGAATCTTGAAGACGCAATCGCAGTCGGCGGCTGGTCGATGGACGACCATCCGAAAGAAGGCTTTGATGCCGTAAACCGCGCACCCTGCAGGCAAATAAGAAAAGCCCACTTCTACAACATTCCGTTCGACTCGCTCATATCCTGCGACTTCAAAAATCTGATGATGGCGGGGCGCAATATAAGCTGCTCCCACGTTGCGTTTACCTCAACGAGAGTAATGCTGACTTCGGCGGCTTGCGGAAACGCGGCGGGAGTCGCGGCGGCGATGTCCGCGAAGTTTGGCAAGCATCCGAAAGAAATTCGCGAGAACAAAAAACTGATGGGCGAATTGCAGCAAACGCTTCTGCGCAACAACCAGGCAATAGTGGGCGTAAAAAACCAAGACAAAAAAGACCTCGCAAAAATTGCGAAAGTCTCGTCTAACACTGCGGCAAAAGACACTTCCGCGCAAAATGTAATCAGCGGCTCCGCGTTCGACTTGAAGGGCGAATACAAAAACCGCTATATTGCGGAAATTTCAAAAAAGCCCGTCTTGACGCTTTCTTGGGAAACCCCGCAAAAGGTTTCGCAAATTCAAATTACTTTCGACGGCGGCAACAGGGAGCTTACAATGACATCCCACGGCTCTTATTTAAAGTCAATAATTTGGGGTGCGCAGCCAGAAATCATAAAGGATTTTAAAATCATTGGAACGCTGCCCGACGGAAAAAAAGAGATTATCGCCGATGTGAAAGGCAATTACCAAAGGCTTTTCAGGCAAAATTTCCCCGCAAAAAAATTGGCGTCAATCGATATCGAGCTTCTTGCAACAAACGGCAACAGCTTTGCAAGGGTAAACGAAGTTCGGGTATACTGAATAAAAAAATATAAACACAAAAAAGCTGCCTAAAAACTTAGGCGGCTTTTTTGTTGGTATCTTTTCGTCTTTTGCATACAGGGAACGCCAGCGCCACAAAGATTACAGCCAAGCGATTTCGTTTTGCGGTATGGCCGCATAAGACAATAAAAAAGCATCCTGTTAGGGATGCTTTAGATGCAAATTTAAAACTCTGCAAAAAGTTTCTGCACGTTTTAGATGTTGATTGTAATGTCAACGCCTGCGGGAAGATTGAGCTTCTTGAGTTCGTCAACCGTGTTTACAGTCGGCTCAATGATGTCAATCAAGCGCTTGTGAGTACGGAGCTCGAATTGTTCCATGCTCTTTTTGTCAACGTGAACCGAACGATTTACGGTAAAGCGTTCAATGCGTGTGGGCAATGGAACAGGTCCGGAAACCCTTGCGCCGGTTCTTTTTGCTGTTTCAACGATATCTCCAGCACTTTGGTCTACTGTGCGAAAATCGTAGCCCTTTAATCTGATTCTAATTTTTTGTGCCATTGTAATAATTCCTTAAATTTAGCTTCTTGCTACTTTGCGAGTAGAACCTTCAACAACCTGCTTCAAGACGTTTGCAGGTACCTGTTCAAAGTGGCTCGGCTCCATTGAATACGAAGCGCGGCCGCTTGAAAGAGAACGAACGTCGGTTGCATAGCCAAACATCGTTTCAAGAGGTACGAACGCCCTAATATTGCAGAGATTGCCCTTGGTTTCCATCCCTTGAATTTGACCGCGGCGGCGATTGAGGTCGCCCATGACGTCGCCCTGATATTCTTCGGGAGTTGTAACTTCAACCTTCATGATAGGTTCGAGCAATATCGGAGTTGCGTTCTTCATTGCGTCTTTGAATGCGAAGATACCCGCCATCTTAAACGCCATTTC
>JAGBWO010000173.1 GCA_017629765.1 Opitutales bacterium
AAATCGAAAGCCGAACTCCGCAATACTCGCCGACGCCTACCAGTATCTGAAAGCCTTCCGGGAAATAAAATCGCGCCACGACGAGCTGAGAAACTCAAATATTCTGGCGGTGGCAAACGAAGGCGAATGGCAGACGCCGCTCGACGCCCTCTTGGACGCCGCCCCGTCCGAAAACAAAATCGAAACGTTTTCGCGCTACGGCGACATAGTTGAAACCGTTTGCAAAAACAAACCCGATGAAGCGTCAATCCATATAAAAGAATTAAAAGACCTGTTGAAGCCCTCTTTCAGAATCAAGTTTGAAAATTTCGCAAACCGCCTCGACATTTTCTACAGGGGAGCGATTTTATACGCGGCTGCGGCAATAATTCTCCTTGCGGGAACGCTTCTGAAAAAATACGCGAACATCGCTTTTGCCTCCGGCGCGGTTTTTACCGTATGCGCGCTTTCAATGCACGCGTTCGGCATGCTCGCAAGAATGTACATACAAATGCGCCCGCCCGTGACAAACCTCTATTCTTCCGTGATTTTTACAGGGCTTATGGCGGTCGGAATCTGCGTCTTTTTGATGCTTAAAAAAGGCAAAAAAATCTATGCGCTGATTGCCGCGCCTGTCGGATTTTTATCGCTTGTCATTGCCCTTAACCTGCCCTATTCAGGCGACACCATGGGAAAGATGGCGGCGGTATTAAATTCAAACTTCTGGCTTACGGCGCACATCGTGCCGATGATGCTCGGATACTGCGGCGTGTTTTTGGCGGGCTTTGCGGCGTCTTTAAAACTTATTTTTAACGCCTCAAAACTCGGCAAAGTTTCGGAAGAATCGAATTTGGAAACGGCAAAAACCGTGTACGCAATCCTGTGCTTTTCAATGGTATTCTCGTTTGCGGGAACAATGCTCGGCGGCGTCTGGGCCAATATGAGCTGGGGCAGGTTTTGGGGATGGGACCCGAAAGAAAACGGCGCGCTTATGGTCGTGCTTTGGTCGGCTTTTACAATACACTTGCACGCCTTTAAATACGCCGGCGCCCGCGCTTTTCTTGCGCTTGCGTGCATCGGCAACATAGTTGCGGCATGGGCTTGGTTCGGCGTGAACATGCTCGGAATAGGGCTGCACTCATACGGCTTTATAGGCGCGGGATGGCTTTACCTTGCAGCATTTGTCTTGGCGCAGCTTGCCATTGCGCTTTTGGCATTCGTGAAATGCAATAATCCGCCCGAAAATTCTCAACCGCAGGATTTCAGCCTGAGCGACTTTTAGAACCTGAAAGGGGAAAACCCCTCCATTTTGCCGCCGAATTTTGAATATACGGGCTTTGCCATAGGGGTTGAAATGCATGTAATCCAATCCAGCCCATGCTTTTTAAGCTCCGCCAAAACAGCCTCGACAAGGCGTCCGGCAACGCCCAATTTCCTGAAATTCGGATCGACTATCAAATCGAGAAGGTAGGCGTCGCCCACTCCGTCCGAAAACGCCCTGAAAAATCCGACCATTTGCCCGCTTTCATCGAACGCGCCGAAAGAGCAAAAACTGTTTTGAATTGCCGTGTTTATTTTTGAAACATCGTCTTTTTCCGAAATCCAGCCTTCAAATTCATAAAGGCGCGCGACGGCTTCGGAATAGTCTTTTTCAAAAGGATTTAATTTTAATATTTTAATTTTTGAGCGCATATTGCGATATTACAAGCTTGATAAAACAAAATTTCAACAATGATATCGGCATATTTAAAAATTCCCGAAAATAAAACTGTGTTCGACGCAAATGCTCTTAGAGACATTTCGGCATCCGACAAGGCGGAAATATGCGGGCTTATCGCCAAAAAGCCGTGCGACAGCTGCGAAAGGAATTTCGCCAACCTTTTTATGTGGCGCAAAATGTACAAAACGCAAATCGCCGAGCTGGAAGGCTCCGTTTTGCCGTACAACAGCGCAAACCGCATTTTAATGTTTCCTATCGGGAAAGAGCCTTCCCCCAAAGAGCTTTTTGAAACGGCAACCTCATTTGTAAACGCAAAAAAAAGCGATGGCGGCTTCATATACGACATTCCTCCAAGCTACGTTGAAAGAAATTTTTCGGAGATGTCCAAATATTTTGAAATCGGCGAGGACGAAAACGAGTTCGACTACATATACGATTTAAACCATCTGATAAATCTAAACGGAGCGCTGCTTCGCAAAAAGCACAATCTGATAAGGCAGTTCGACAAAGCCAACCCGAATGCCCGTGTCTGCGAATTGAACGCCCAAAACGCAAACGGCGCCTTCGATTTCATGCTTGAAATAAACCGCAAAAAAGAAACTTCAAGAACCTACGGAGGGCTGAAAAACGAAGACGACGCCATATTGTGCGCCAAGGAAAACTTTGAGTTTTTGAATTTAAAGGGCGTTCTGCTCTTTGCCGAAGAAGGCGAGCTTGCGGGAGTTTCAATTTTTAGCGAAATAAACCCGCAGATTTACACCGTTCATTTTGAAAAATGCGACCCATCTTTTAAGGGAGCCCCGCAAAAATTGGTATGGCTTGAAGCCAATGAAATGAAAAAACTTGGAGCGTTGAGAATGAACAGGGAGCAGGATCTTGGCATTGAAAATCTGCGCCAGGCAAAAAGGTCCCTCGACCCGCTCTGCCTGTATAAGCGCAGATTTGCAAAAATCAAAACGCAATGAAGCCGCAAGGCGGCCCGCCGCTAAAACACAGCGATTTTTTTAAGATGGAGGGCTTCCGCCTCCGGCTTTTCCAATACGATTTTTATAAATCTTGCCGACTTGTTTTTGCCTTTTAAATTTATGTGCCAGCGTTTTTTGGCGAGCTTGCTCTCGAATACTTTCTCCCAGTCCGCTCCGTTTGAAGAAATGTAAACCCCGATTGGAGCGGTTCGAAAAGCCATATGGTCGGCGCGGTTTGAAATCTGAATGCCCGCAATCGGATGCGCTTCCTTCAAGTCGACGACAACATTCGGATGCTTCTCCTTCAAGGTATGGAAGGCGAAATTCTGCGCGCCTTCCGTTGTGAAGTCGTTGAGTTTCGGCGACCATTTTTCGTCAACGGAACTCAGCTTTACGTCCGCGCCGTAGCTTATGACCTTCCCCGAAGGCGTTGGCAGAACGCTCTCATCCTGCAAATTTTCTCCGTATTTTTTCGGAGCCGAAGAATTTGAATACTCCCTTTTAGACGCAAGAGATTCGGGGGAAGCATCCGCCGAAACAACCCCGAAATCGAAAGAAAATTCCACCGAACCCTTGAAGAAATGCCTGTATTGCTCCAGCGTTTCGGGGCCGTGGGAGCTGTTGCCGATTCCAAAAACATTCCACGCGATGCGAAGTTCCGAATTTGAATTTTGCGGAAGCTCGTGCGGATGGTTTGCAAGCTTCATTTCAGCCTGCGAATTCGGCAAAACTGCAAACGGAAGAGGTCTTTCTATTGCGGAAAACGCAAGCTTGAATTTTGGCTTGTCGGCGGAAAAAACCATATTTCTTACGTCTTCGCGATTGCCCGTATCCTGCGTTTTCGGGAAGAGTTCGAGGAATGATTTTACGTCGGAAGAATAAATGCCGACATCCGCGCCCGTTTTTCTGTCGCAGTAATTCGCCAGAGGACCTCTGCCGTAATATTCGACATTTTTTAGTGTTTTTTCGATGCCCATTCTCACTCCAATTCTCGCCAAATTGAGCTTTTCGGGCAAATCGTTTACTTTCGTAAACTTGCAGTCAACCCTTACCGACTGCCCGCAAGGCGAATATCTGATTTCCGACAAGAAGCCCGCGCCGTCTTCGTTTACCAAAAACTTTTTGCATGCCACGGATTTCCCGTCAAAAACAACCTGCGGCATTTTTGTTTGAAGGCTGTCCAAGCCATGCATTTCATAGTCGCGCATAGGCGGCTTCATGCTGTCAATCCACGCCTGAGAAATGTCGAAGTCGAGAGGCTCGGTTATAAGCCGCGCCTTGCCCGCCGCCAAGGTTGCGCCGATTAAATTCGCGTCTTTTTTGGAAAATTTCAAATCCATCGCGCCGTGCGCATTTTTCCTGTTTCCGGAAAAACGCACTAAAATGAAATCCTTGTCCTCCGATATTTTTTTGAATGAATATTTCGGCGCGTTCGGCTTTTCCGCCCCGAATTTTTCCGCGCCCAAATAACGCTGGTGCGTGGCGACAATCCTGCCCGTTTTCCTGTCCTTCAAGGAAAGATTCAAGAAATATTCCGCGTTAATCCTGTCCGGAGATTTTTCAAGAAGCTCTTTGTCTTTTGCAAGCAATCCCGCCGCGTCAATTTCTATTTCCGCGCTCTCCCACGGCGCAATATCCAAAGGTTTTTGCGCCTTTTGCGCCGCAACTTTGCCATTGCGCAGAACTTCAATTTCAAAATCAAACTCGTTTAAATTTACAGCCGTAAACTCGTTTGAAACCTTAAATTTATACGGATTTTCCAAGTCCTCAAACTGAGCGTTCTGGTGGACCCTCCTAACTTCGTCAAACTTGCCGGAATATGTGCGGTCGGCAAAAATTATACCGTTTAAGCAGAAATTGCCCGAAGTCGGCTTGGTTCCCCAGTCCACGCCCCAAGTCAAATATTTTTCATTCGGATTATCTTTGCGCGGCATCAAAAGCGACTGGTCAACCCAATCCCACAGATATCCGCCGTTTAAGGAGGAGTCTTTTCTGAATTCGTCCCAAATTTCCTTCAAATTTCCCGTCGAATTGCCCATCGAATGCATATACTCGCAAAAGATGAATGGGCGCGTTTCGTTTCTCATTTTCGTCTGGTACCACTTTATGCGCGGAAGCCCGCCGTACATGCCAGAAACAAAGTCGGTGGGGCTGTTGAGACGCTCGTTTTTTAAAGTCAGAGGGTCGCGCATTTCGACTTCCGAATGCACGGGGCGTCCGCCGCCAAACTCGCGCGCGAAATCAAGCATTACCTGATGGTTTTTCGTAAACCGCCAAGCATTCTCGTTGCCCAAGCTCCAAATGATTACAGAGGGCACGTTTCTGTCGCGCAAAACCATATTCTTCATTCTGTCCAAAGACATCGGGAAAAACCATTCGTTGTCGCCCGGGATTTCGTCGCGAAGCCCGTGCGTTTCGTGGTTTGCCTCGTCCATAATGGTAATTCCGTATCGGGTGCAAAGCATCAGGAACTTGTCGTCGGGCGGATAGTGTGAAGTGCGCACGGCGTTTATATTGGCTTCGCGCATAAGCTCGACGTCCTTTTTCATCCACTCGAAAGAGCATGCCTTGCCTTTGTCGGGAGACCATGCGTGAACGTTTGCGCCTTTTATAAGGAAACATTTGCCGTTCAAATAGCAGGTCTTGCCTTTTATCTCGAATTTTCTAAACGCGATGTCGGCGGCGGCGGCTTCCAAAACTTTCCCGTTTTGAGACTGCTCCAATATCAAGGTGTAAAAATCGGGCCTGTCCGGAGACCACAATTTGAAATTTTTCAAGACTCCCGAAATTTCGGCTTTTCCGCCGCCCGCCTTTGCGGACTTTTTGAAAACCGCGTTTCCGCTTTTATCGACTATAGAAGCCGAGATTTCGGAATTTTCGCTTCCGTTAAAAAACACGGTCAAGTTTATTTTCGCCTCGTCCAAATTTTCGCCAAGGCTTACGTCGGCAAAATAATCGCTTATGCGGAATTTTGGGCGGCTCAGCAAAACGACATCGCGGATTATGCCCATCATATGGGGCATATCCTGCATTTCAAAATACGCCCCCGTGGTATTTTTAAAGACTTCCACCGCTATTGAATTTTTGCCCGCCTTCAAAAATTTTGCGATGTTAAATTCGGCGGGAGTAAAGCTGTCTTCGCTGTATCCGACTTTTTTGCCGTTAACATACAGAAAAAATCCCGTGCGGACGCCGTTAAATCTTATAATTGTTTCGCGGCTTTCCCATCCTTTCGGAAGCTCAAAAGACGTGCGGTAAACCGCTTTCTGGCGGTGCATTTCGGGAATGAACGGGCTTTTCGCGGCTTGCGACATTTCCTCGCCTTTGCCCTTGTGAAAGCCTTTAAGCCACCTTCCGTTTTTATCGAAAAACATTTCAAGATTGATGTTGGCGTAAAAAATGCTGTCGTATCCGCATGCCTGCCACGAATTGGGAACTTCGATTTCATCCCACTTGGAATCGTCAAAATCCTTTTTAAAAAATTCGGGCGAAATTTCTTCGGGTTTTTCCGCAAAAAAGAATTTCCACTTTCCGTTTAAGACCTTCGCCCTGTCCGTGTTTTCATATAGATTTTCCACATCCCCGCAGCTCTGCGAAACTGGAACTTTGGAGGAATCGGCATAGGGGACGAAAAACGCCCTTGCAGGCTCTTTATTTATGCGGAAAATGGAAACATCATTCCAAGCGTTTTGAGCTTCTTTCGAGTTTATGTCGACTCCGAAACACGATGCGCCGACAGACAAAAACAAGCAAATAATCGGTTTTATCTTCATAATTGTTTAAAGCGGAAAAAATTTAAATTAAAAATGCCCAAACAGAGCCTTCGCGTTTTCGCTTGAAATGCGCTTAAACCAAGCCTCCGAAAGCGGAAGGCACTCAAATCGCCCAACCGCGCCCACTCCGCAGCCGGAAGAGGCAAACAAGAACTGCGACAATGGCGCAACCGTTTTTATCAAATTGAAAAATTCGCCCGGAATTTCTCCGTCCAAAAGATAAAAGACCTTCGACATAAACGGAGCGCAAATTCCGCCGTCTCCGATTTCAACGCCCTTTGCCGCCAAGCTTGAAAGCAGGGAGGCTCCCGAATGCGGAAGAATTATTTTCAAATCTTCCAAATTTTTGAAAATTCCGCTTTCGGCCAAAGCCATAACCGCCCCCGCGACAAGCATATCCCCCATTTCCAAAGAAAATTCTCCGCCTTTTTTCTTGGCAAAAAGATATACCGGCTTTTTGTGTTCGGAGGCTTTTTTCAACGCAAACATAAAAGGCTCGGAAGAAACATCGCTTAAAGAAGAGATGAAAAGCGATATCGCGGCGCACTTGCCGCGCGCCAAAACTTCGTCCAAATACTTCGGAATGCTTAAATGCGCCGGAACGCGCGCGCAGTACTTAAAGCCCTCCCCCGCTTTGCAAAATTTTTCCAAAGCGGCGTTTTTGGACATCTCTTCGTCCGAACTATCCGACAATTCCGAAAAATCGCAAAGCACGGCGGATTTGAACATCGAAGCGTTTTCGGGAGCGCACAAGGCGTCGAAAATATCGCAGGCGTCCGCCGTATTCCCCCTCGCCCTCTTTACGTTTTCAATGGTGGCGTAAGGCCTGCGCTTCAAGGCGTAAGCAGATGCCGGCAAAAGCGCAAACGCCGCAATTGTCTTTTTTAAAAAACTGCGTCTTGAATTATTTTCCATAGGTAAATTTTATATGACAGAATTATAAAAAACACAAACATCCATAAATCAAGGTTTTTAATGACTTCCGCCCATACGCCTATTTTAAACAAGAAAATTTTTTTGTTTGCCAAATTTCGAAAATAGGCAATGATAAAACGTTAAATTTACAACATTTTTTACTCTCACATTTACAAATATAAAAATTATGGAAGAAAAAACATTGACAGGAAACGTACTCGTCGCCCAGTCGGGCGGTCCGACAGCCGTAATCAACGCAAGCTTGGCGGGCGTTGTGACGGAGGCATTAAACCACGAATGCATCGAGGAAATCTACGGCGGATTAAACGGCGTTGAAGGCATTTTGAAAGAACAGCTCATAGACTTGGCGCAGGAATCCCAGCAGAACATACGCGGCTTGCGCCACACTCCCGGCTCCGCATTGGGAACCTGCCGCTACAAACTTACAAAAGAAAAGGACTTTGTACGCCTAATCGAAGTCTGCAAGGCGCACAACATACGCTACTTCTTCTATATCGGCGGCAACGATTCCCAAGACTCCGCAAACAAGATATCGCGCTGCGCGGAAGAGCAGAATTACGAAATGCGCGTCATCGGCATTCCCAAAACAATAGACAACGACTTGCCGATGACCGACCACTGCCCTGGCTACGGCAGCGTTGTAAAGTACCTCTGCACCCAAATCCGCGAATTGGCGGCAGACCATGAAGGCATGGGGCAGCACGACTTGGTTTCAATCGTCGAAGTGATGGGCAGAAACGCGGGATGGATTGCCGCGGGAACAGCCATTGCAAAGCGCAAGAACCAAATGGACGACCCCCCGCACATCATTTTGCTTCCCGAAGTGGCATTCAACCCCGAAGCTTTCATAAACGAAGTGCAAAATTGCCTGCAAAAGAACAAGTACTGCCTCGTTGTGGCAAGCGAAGGCATTAAGGACGCAAACGGCAATTACGTTGCGGCAGCGGACGGAAAAATCGACAATTTCGGGCACGCGCAACTCGGCGGCGTGGGCGACTATTTGCAAAACCTCGTCCAGACATCGCTTTCAGGCGTAAAAGCGCGCTCCTGCAAATTCGGGCACGCCCAGCGCGCAGGCTCGCACTGCTCTTCTTTGACGGACTCAAACGAAGCCTTCATGTGCGGACAGGAAGCCGTAAAGGCGGCGGTTAACGGCGAAACCGGCGTAATGGTGGCATTGGTTCGCGGCGATACCGACAAATATTCCTGCGAAACGAGCCTTGTGGATTTGAACGAAGTGGCAAACGTGGAAAAGAAGTTCCCCGAAAACTGGATTGGCGAAAACCAGATGTCCATAAGCTACCAGTTCACGCGCTACATTCTGCCCCTGATTCAGGGCGAAGTCCAAGTTCCGTTTGAGAACGGGCTTCCGTCCTATGTAAGGCTTGCAAACAATATGGTGGAACAGCTCCTTCCGCCGTACGAACTCTAATTTAAAATTCTTAAAACTACGCGTCGGAATAAAAAAATTCCGGCGCAATTCATTTGAAAAAAAGATGAAAAGAACACACACTTGCAACGAATTAAGACTGTCCGACGCCGGCAAAGACGTAATGCTCATCGGCTGGGTTGAATCATTGCGCGACCACGGCGGCGTGCAATTTCTGGATTTGAGAGACCGC
Organism: Opitutales bacterium; assembly: GCA_017629765.1. Taxonomy (GTDB): domain Bacteria; phylum Verrucomicrobiota; class Verrucomicrobiia; order Opitutales; family Intestinicryptomonadaceae; genus Intestinicryptomonas. Next base: position 8,996 of record JAGBWO010000173.1, read on the forward strand.
GAAGGCATAACGCAAATAGTATTCCATCCCGAAAAGAAAGAGCTTTTCGAACAGGTTCAAAAACTGCGCAGCGAAAGCGTAATCCAAGTATCGGGCAAGGTTTGCAAAAGGGAAGAAGGCACCGCAAACGCGAATTTGCCGACGGGCGAAATCGAAATCAACGCGGAAAGCATGATTATCCACAACATCTGCGAAGTCCTGCCCTTCCCCCTCGACGAAAACGCCGACAAGGTAAACGAAGACTTGCGCCTGCAATACCGCTTCCTCGACCTGCGCAGACCCCGCAATCTCAAACTTTTGAGAATGCGCCACAAGGCGTCGAAGGCAATCCGCGACTATTTGGATTCGCAAAACTTCACGGAAGTTGAAACTCCCGCGCTCTTCAAAAGCACTCCGGAAGGCGCGCGCGAATTCCTCGTTCCGAGCCGCCTGAATCCGGGATGCTTCTACGCGCTGAGCCAGTCTCCGCAACAGTACAAGCAGATGCTCATGGTCGCGGGCATTGAACGCTACTATCAAATGGCAAGATGCTTCCGCGACGAAGACTTGCGCGCCGACCGCCAGCCGGAATTCACGCAAGTTGATATAGAGCTTAGCTTTGTCGACCGCGAAGATATGTATTCGCTCATCGAAAATATGCTGAAAAAAGTCTGGAAAGACGTTCTTGGCATCGATATTCCAACTCCCTTCCCGCGCATGGGCTATTACGAAGCGATGAACCGCTACGGCGTCGACAAGCCCGACACGCGTTTTGAGCTTGAAATCCAAGACTTTACGGAAACTTTCAAGAGCTCCCAATTCAAGGTTTTCGCTTCGGTTGCAAATTCCGAAGGAGGAGCAATCAAGGCGTTCAACGCAAAAGGCTTGGCAGACTTGACGCAGGGCGAATTGAAAAATCTTGAAGACATCGCAAAAACTCTCGGCGCAAAAGGACTCGCGTTCATCAAGGCTGAAAACGGCGCATGGAAAAGCCCGATATTGAAGTTCCTTTCGGAAGGCGAACAAAGCGAATTGAAGTCGATACTCAACATTGAAGACGGAGACATCGTTTTCTTTGCGGCGTCAAAATGGGAGCAGGCTTGCGCGATAATGGGCAGAATCCGCCTTGAAGCCGCAAAACTCCTGCAAAAGCGCGGCAAGCTGGAAATCCCCGCAGACAAGTTCAATTTCCTGTGGGTGATAGAATTCCCGCTAATGCTTTGGGACGAAGAACAGGGCAGATACGTTTCGGCGCACCACCCGTTCACTTCGCCCGTTCCCGAAGACGTTCCCCTTCTTATGTCAGACCCCTTGAAGGTTCGCGGACAGCACTACGATATCGTTTTAAACGGCATAGAATTGGGCGGCGGCTCAATCCGAATCCACCAGCCGGAAGTTCAGGAGATGGTGTTTAAAGACGTGCTTAAAATCCCCTCCGACATCGTTGAATCGCGCTTTGGATACATGCTAAATGCGTTCAAGTTCGGCGCGCCTCCGCACGGCGGCATCGCTCTCGGCTTTGACAGGCTCGTTGCAATACTCACAAACCGCCCGAGCATTCGCGACATCGTTGCCTTCCCGAAAACGCAAAAGGGCCAGGACTTGATGGCGCAGTCGCCTTCGGCAGTTACGGAAAAGCAGCTGAAAGACTTGTTCATCGCAACCAATTTGCCCGAATAAGCGAATCTCTAAAAATTCATATTTTTTACAAAACGGCTTGGCGGTTCTGCTCCAAGCCGTTTTTTGCACCTTGCCAAACCGCTCAATGCCGGTAAAATTGTTTGACATTTCGGTTATTTTTTAAGGTAATGGCAATAAAATTTCTATTTTTATCATAAATGGGAAACCAACAATTTCCATCTTCCAAAAGCGATATGCCTCCCATTGAAAATTTTACATTTGAAAACCTATCAAAAACAATAAAATCGGCGGCGGATTGGCTGAACGAACGCCAAGCCCCCGACGGCATGTGGTGCGCCCCCCTCGAAACAAACTGCTGCATGGAAGCCCAATGGCTCATGGCGATGTATTTTATCGGCTTCAAAGACCCTAAAACAGAAAAAGTCATAAGGTACATTTTGGACCGACAGCGCGAAGACGGTTCTTGGGACGTATATTACGCCTCCGAACAGGGAGACATAAACACGACGCTTGAATGCTACTTTGCACTCCGCCTTTACGGGCATAACCCCGACTCCGAATACATGGCGCGCGCCCGAAAATGGCTTCTGGAAAACAAATGGACGGAGCGCATAAGGGTATTTACCAAATACTGGCTTGCCCTCTTTGGGCAATGGCCGTGGGCTTGCACTCCCGTGCTTCCGCCGGAAAGAATTTTCCTGCCAAGCTGGTGTATTTTTAACATTTACGACTTCGCGGCATGGGCGCGCTCCACAATGATGCCCATATCAATTTTAACTGCCCGCCGCCCGATAAAAGAGCTTCCCCAAAATCTTCAACCCGACGAGCTTTTCCCCGAAGGAAGGGAAAATACAGATTACCGGATGCCCAATAACAGCGATTTCCCGCTGAGCTGGACAAATTTCTTTATGAAGCTCGACAATATGCTTCATACCTATAACCGCTTCCCGATAAAGCCGCTCAGAGAGCAGGCAATAAAGCTTGTCTTGCAATGGCTATTGGAGCATCAGGATGAAGACGGCGCGTGGGGGGGCATTCAGCCGCCATGGATTTACGCAATCATTGTAATGCACGTTGAAGGGTTTTCCACAGACCAAATAAATATGTCGAAGGCAATCGACGCCTTCAATTTGCACTGGCAGGTAAAAAAGGGCGAAGGCACAATGCTCCAAGCAAGCGAAAGCCCCGTGTGGGACACAATACTATCAATGATTGCCCTTATGGACTCGGGCTATACCCCAGAAAACTGCCCGCAGCTTTTAAAGGCACTCGACTACATTTTGTCGAAAGAAAACAGATTTTACGGAGACTGGTCGGTCAAAGTCGGCAAAAAAGTCGAAGCCTCGGGCTGGGCATTCCAAAGGGCAAACAATTTTTATCCCGACATAGACGACACTGCGGAAGTCATAATAACGCTCAAAAAAATCCAAAACCTCATCCCCCGCAATACGGAAATAGCCTGCAAGCTTGAAGCCGCGCTGCGCAGGGCAATCAACTGGATTTTCGCAATGCAGTCCCAAAACGGCGGATGGGCGGCGTTTGACAAAGACAATACGCGGGAACTCGTTACAAAAATACCTTTCTGCGATTTCGGCGAAGTCCTCGACCCTCCAAGTTCCGACGTGACCGCCCACGTTGTCGAAGCCCTTTCAATGTGCGGATTTTCGCGTTCGCATCCGGCAATGGCGCGCGCTCTCGAATTTATTTACAAAGAGCAGGAAGACGACGGCTCGTGGTTTGGCAGATGGGGCGTAAACTATATTTACGGCACTTGGTCGGTGCTGACCGCGCTCGCAGCAGCGGGAGACACAAAAGACACTCCCGCCGTTCAAAAAGCGTTCGCCTATCTGGCTTCAAAACAAAATGAAGACGGCGGCTGGGGAGAAAGCATAGCCTCCTACATGGAGCCAAAATATTCGGGAACCGGCATACCGTCAACCGCATCTCAAACCGCATGGGCTGTGATGGCGATGCTCGGCTTCGACTATCCGGAATACGAAGACGCCATAAAGCGCGGCTGCTCATTCTTAACATCCTCGCAAAATGCCGATAATACTTGGGACGAACCCTACTACACGGGAACCGGTTTCCCCGGATACGGACTGGGAGCCAAAATAGATTTAAGAAACGGCAAAGCCCTGCCGCAAGGCAAGGAATTGGCTCGCGGATTTATGTTAAACTACAACTGGTACAGGCATTATTTCCCGCTGACCGCGCTCGGCAGGGCAAGAGCCAAATATTTCGGAAAAATTTAACAAAGCGTTGCGATGAAAAAAGTTTTGGGAATTGACATTGGCGGAAGCGGCGTAAAAGGCGCGATTGTCGATACAAAAACCGGCAAATTCTTAACGGAAAGACTTCGCGTGCCAACCCCGAAACCGTACAGCCTTGAAGGCCTTTTGGATGCAATAGACGAAATAATAAAAACCTTCAACTGGAGCGGTGTTGTCGGATGCGGATTCCCCGGGGTAGTCCGCCAACAGATAATAGAAACCGCGCTGAATCTGGGCTTGCCGTTCTACGGTGTAAACCTTGCGGAGGAAATCGGCAGACGCTCCGCCTGCAACGCATGGGTCATAAACGATGCCGATGCGGCCGGCATAGGGGAAATGCGCTTTGGAGCGGGCAAAAACCAGTCGGGTACCGTTTTGATGCTTACGGTCGGCACGGGCATAGGTTCGGCCCTCTTTACAAACGGCAATCTCGTTCCCAATCTGGAATTCGGCAGCATAAAAATGAAAGACAAGAAATCGGGCAAAATGGTGTTGGCTGAAACCCTATGCTCCGACGCCGCCCGCAAAAAGCTCGATTTAAAATGGGATGTCTGGGCGGAAAGATTTAACAAATATTTAAATTACATACAAAGCCTAATAAATCCGGACCTTATAATTTTAGGGGGCGGAATTTCATCCAAGCCCGAAAAGTTCTTCGATAAGCTCGACGTCAAGTGCGATTTGGTTTTGGCGTCTCTCGAAAATCGGGCAGGCATTGCAGGCGCGGCGTTTGAAGCGGGAAAAAGAATTTCATAGCCCATAAAAAACAAGGCTTCTGCGATCCTTGTTTTTTATGCAAAACTATTCGTAGCGCAAAGCGGTAATCGGGTCCAAACGCGCCGCGCGAAGCGACGGATAAACTCCTGAAATTATGCCTATTGATATGCTGAAAAGCATTGCGTACATCATCGAGTCAAACGGCACCGTCATCTCTTCCGCGCCCAAAATCTGCTTTAAGATAAACACAAGAGCAACGCTCAAAAGCATTCCGAAAAGCCCACCCAAAAAGCTTATGACAACCGATTCCGCCAAGAACTGCATAAAGATGTCGGAAGACCTCGCGCCAAGCGCCTTTCTTACGCCGATTTCCCTTATGCGCTCGTTTATCACGGCAAGCATAACGTTCATAATGCCGATGCCGCCTACAAATAGAGAAATAAGCGCGACGCCGCCCAAGCCCATTTTCCACTTCATTTCGCGCGCCTTGTATTTTTCAAGCTCGGCTTCGCGCGTCGTTATGGAAAAATCCTGAATGCCGTTATGCATCTGGTTCATCGTGTTTTCCACCTGCGAAACCACGTCGGAAAGATTGCGGGCGTCGCGCACCTTCATATAAATCGTGTTGACACCCCTGTCTCCGCGGTAGCGCATTGCAGCCGTCGTAATGGGAATATAAATCAGGCGGTTTTTCCTTGCCAAAACATTGCGCCCCCCAACGATTCTTTCGTAGTGCTTCATAAC
>JAGBWO010000023.1 GCA_017629765.1 Opitutales bacterium
ATGGTGGCTCGGCTCGTTGCCGTGGGCGTACTGCCCGATTCTTCCGGTGGCGTCGTCGGAATGCCCTGCGTCCTCCTTATGCTCGTCGGCGGAAAACAGCCTTTCGAGGGCGGCTGCGGTTTTTTCCTTTCCGCCGAAAAGTTCGATTAAACCGTCGAAATCCTGGTTGACATGCCACGAATATTGCAGGGCGTTGCCTTCAATGTAGTCCCTGCCGCATCCGCCGCCGTTGGGGAATTTAAACTCGTCGAAAGGCTCGCGCCAGTTGCCGTTTGAGTCTTTGCCGCGCATAAAGCCCATGGATTTGTCGAAAAGATTTTTATAGAATTTGGAGCGTTTCAAAAAGCGTTCCGCTTCGCTTTTATTGCCCGCCGCTTTTGCCAATAGGTAAACGCAATAGTCGTCGTAGGCGCATTCGAGGGTTCTTGCAACCGATGCCCCGCGCTTTTGGTCGAACGGGAAATAGCCGAGCCTTTCATAGTCTTCGCCGAAATCCGAAGTTTTTATTGCCGCCGTCAATGCCTTCGGCAGGTCTATTTTTATGCCTTTTTCGTTCGCTTCCGCAAGTACCGCGATTGAATGGTTTGCAATCATGCAGTAGTTTTCCTGCCCCCAAAGTGTCCAGATTGGAAGCCTTCCGAAAGCGTCGAAATGAAGAAGCATCGACTGCGCGAAATCTTCCACTTTTTCGGGCGTCCAAATAGTGTAGAGAGGGTGCGAAGCCCTGAAAGTGTCCCATAGGGAAAACGTCGAATAATACGCTCCGTTCGGGGCTTTTGCGGCTTTGCCGTCCGCGCCCCTGTACATTCCGTCGACATCAGCGATATTGTTGGGCTGGATAAAATTGCGGTATAGGCTCGTGTAGAAATTTTCAAGCTGCGCCTTGTCGCCTTTTACGTCTATTTTTGATAACAGTTTTTCCCATTTATCGCGCGAATTTTTTTGAATTTGGTCGAATGAAAGGTTTTGGGCTTCCGCCTGCAAATTTTTCTTCGCGCCGTCAATTCCCGTGGTTGAAATTGCAATCTTTACGATAAGCTCCCCGCTTTCTGGCAGATTGAATTCGAGCGCGTAGCGTTCTGATTTTTCGTCGTCGCGGATTTTGGGCAAAAGCTTTTTCTCTTTTATTTCGGAGCTGAAAGAAGCGGCAAAATAAACTTCCCTCGAAACCCACATCCTGGTTTTTCTGCCGCCGGTGACGAGTTTTGGCTCTTCAAAGTTAACTTTGCCTTCGATTGTGTTGTATGTGAAGGTTTTTTCGCCCGAAATCAGCCCGTACTGGTTGTCCAAAAGAAGCATTGCCTTTTGCGGGTCGTCAAAAATTATTCTGTAAACGGCGACTCGTTCCGTTGCGGTGATTTCAATAAACGCCTTTGCGTCGCTTAGATATACGCTGTAATATCCGGGATGCGCCTTTTCGTTTTTTTTGTCGAAAGAGCTGCGGAAGTTTTCGGTTTTGCCGCATTTTAAAAACGGCATTATGGCGACGTCCCCCAGATCGGCAACGCCCGTTCCGTTCAAGTGAGTTTGGGAAAAACGGTAAATTTTATTGTCGTCGTAATTGTAGCCCGAGCAGTATTTCCATGAGCTGTTGCCAGTGTCGGGAGAGGCTTGGACAAGCCCGAACGGCACGCAAGCCCCCGGCAGGGCATGCCCTGTGTAGGCGGTGCCGATGAAAGGGTTTACATAGTCTGTTTTTGCGTTTGCGCAAAGTTCGGCTGTTCCGAAAGCCAAGAAGAAATAAAATGCGGTTTTAAAAATTTTCATTTTTTTATATGGTCTTTTTATTTGAAAGATAAACTTTTAAAATTTTAGCGCAAATAAAAAATTGCAAAAATCAAAGAATGGGATTTTATTTTTTTGCGGATTATGAACGATTTAATCATAAAAAACGCCGTTGTCGGAAACGAATCCGGCTCATTTTGTGAAATAGCCGTAAAAAACGGAAGGATTGCGCGAATTTCAAGGAAGATTGACGAAAATGCCGAATCGGTTTTCGACGCGGGCGGCGCGTTTTTGGGCGCGGGGTTCATCGACTGCCATTTTCACGGCGCGGGAGGATTCGACTTTTGCGACGGCGATTTCGGCGCGCTGTGCGAAATAGCGAAACTGAAATTGAAAGAGGGCGTGACGGGAATTTTGCCCGCGACGCTTTCCCTGCCGTTTGAAAATCTCGAAAAATCGTTTGAATGCGCAAAAAAATACGAACAGGCGAATTTGCCGTCGATGCCGAGAATTTTTGGCGTGCATTTGGAGGGTCCGTTTTTAAACCAGGAAATGGCGGGCGCGCAAAATCCCGAATTTTTAAAGCCTTGCGAGATTGGTTTTGTAAAAAGATTAAACGGCATTTTTAGAATAAAAAAAATTTCCTACGCGCCCGAACTCGACTTGGAATGCAAGTTTTTAAGAGAGGTTTCGGAAATGGGAATATTCCCAAGCTCCGCGCATTCATCGGCGGGATTTGGGGTTTTTTCAAATGCCCTCAAATGCGGATTAAAGGGCATAACACACTTCGGCAACCGCCAAAGCCCGATAACTTCGCGAGACATAGGCTCGACGGGGGCGGGGCTTTTATTCGACGATGTTTGGATTGAAATCGTCGCCGACAAAAAACATCTTTCGGAAGACATGCTAAAACTTGTCTTTGCGAAAAAAAATTTTGAAAAAATCATTTTGATTACCGATTCCATGAGGGCGTCGTGGCTCGGAGAAGGCGTTTCCACTTTGGGGGGATTGAAGGTAATTGTAAAAAACGGCGAGGCGAGGCTTTGCGACGGCGGAGCCCTTGCGGGAAGCGTTTTAAAAATGAACGACGCCGTTAAAAATTTTGCGGAAATTTCCGGAGAGCCTGTTTTGAAAATTGCCGAATGCGCGTCGAAAAACGTTGCGGAGAGTCTTGGCTTGGGGGAGGTTGGCAGGATTGAGGAAAACTGTCTGGCGGATTTTACGCTTTTGGACGAAAATGCGAGCGTTTTGGCTGTTTTTGTGGGCGGAAAGCTTTGTTTTAAGGCTTGATTATTTCAGGGCGTCATCGATTTTCAGATGATGAAATTTAAAATTCGCCCCCAAAAGCTTTTTTGGCAGAATTTTTTGGTCCGATAAAATAAGTTCGTCCGCCATTTCTCCGAAAACAAGGCGGATAATCCATTTGGGAATCGAAAACATCATCGGGCGGTTCAAGGATTTTGCAAGAGACTTGGAAAATTCCGCATTTCTTATGCGTTCGGGGGATACTGCGTTTACGGCGCCGCAGACAAAATCGTTTTCAATTAAAAATTCGTACGTTTTCAATAAATCGAAAATTGAAATCCACGGCATATAATTGTTTCCGTCCGAAATTTTTGCGCCCAAAAAACATTTAAAGAAAGGAGTTAATGTTTTGACCATTCCTCCGGTCTTGCCTATGACAACCCCTTGCCGAAGCGCGATTACCCGCGTATTTTTTGCGATTTTTGCGGCTTGCTCGTTTTGGGCGCACACAAAAGCGAGAAATCCTTTGCCGTTCGGCGAATTTTCGTCGCATTCATAATCCGGATTTGCTCCGTAATAGCCCGTTGCGGACGCCGTTATGAAGACTTTTGGGGGATTCTTCAAAGAGAGTATTTCTTTTGCGATAAATTCCGTCGAAGAAACTCTGCTTGATAAAATCGCGCTTTTTTTGCCGTTAGTCCATCTTCCGTAAATATTTTCTCCCGAAAGATTTATGACGGCGTTTGCGCCATCCAATATCTTCGGGCTTAAAATTCCGCTTTTTGCGTTCCAATAAAACGGGCTTTCGGGATTTTTGCGGTCCGCCAACGCCACCGTGCGCCCCGAATTTTTAAAAAATTGCGCAA
>JAGBWO010000174.1 GCA_017629765.1 Opitutales bacterium
TTACATTTACAAAAAACTCGTTCGCCCAGTCTTTTTTAAGCAGGATCCCGAATCCGTGCATCATTTGGCGATAAAGGGTTTGCAGTGTCTCGGAGCCGTCGCTCCGTTGAGGGTGGCAATGGAAAAATTCAACCTTGTCCGCGACGAAAATCCCGTGGAAATTTTCGGCGTGAAATTTCCCAACAAAGTCGGGCTTGCCGCCGGTTTTGACAAGGACGCACTTGTATGGCGGGCAATGCCGGCTCTCGGTTTCGGGCATGTAGAAATAGGCACCATTACCTGCCATGTGCAGGCGGGCAATCCCAAGCCGCGCATTTTCCGGTATCCAGAAGACGAGGCTATCGTGAATTTCTGCGGATTTCCGAATGACGGGGCGGATATGGTTGCCGACCGCCTTGCAAAATTTTTCAAATCAAAATCGAAAAAAGTCCCGCTCGGGATAAACATAGGAAAATCAAAAATAACTCCTATTGAAGACGCGGCGCAGGATTATATTTATTCCTACAACAAGCTTGCCGATTTTGCGGACTATTTTACCGTGAATGTAAGCTGCCCGAATTTGCCGGAGCTTCGCAAGCTTCAATCGAAAGCCGAGCTTGCGGCTCTTTTGCAGCATTTAAAGGACGCGGATGCCGAGCGCGCCGAGAAGTTTGGCAAGGCGAAAATTCCGTTTTTAGTAAAAATATCCCCCGATTTGAGTTTCAGGGAAATTGACGACATCATTGAGATTGTCGAAACTATGGACTTGGGCGGCATTGTTGCCGCAAATACGACGACTTCCCGTCCGCAAGGCTCGAACTACGAGGCAAAAGGCGGATTGAGCGGCGCTCCGCTTTTTGAAAAATCTCGCGAAGTTGTCGGCTATATTTGCAAGCGCACGAAAAAGCCGGTAATCGCGGTCGGCGGAATTTCAAGCACCGAACGCGCGGCAATGATGTTTGACGCGGGGGCTTGCCTTGTTCAAATATATTCGTCTTTCATTTTCAACGGACCTTTCTTCGCCAAAGAAATTGCGAAGTCGCTTTACTGGCGGGACGGCAGGAAATGGCTTTAATCCGCGTGCCCCGATGGAAATGTCGGGGCGTTTTTTTGACTGTAATTCTTGCAGCTAAATTTTTTATCTTTACTCTGCGCGCTTTTTGCGTTTCATAAATTCTTGAAAACACGGGGGAATTTATGATTAGGGGAATGCTGTTTTTATCGTCGTTTCTTGCGGCCTTGCAAATTTCGTTTGCGGATGTTCTTACGCTTAATAACGGCTATGTTTTTCAGGGCGAGCTTTTGTCAAAGACCGATAAAAATCTCGTTTTTAAGACCGACTTCGGAGAAATTAAGGCGGACTTGAATTCGGTTTCCAAGCTTGATGTCAAAGCCGAAAAAGAGGCGGTTGTGCTTTCTTCAAAAGCCGCGCCCCAAAAGGAAGGCTTAAAAGAGGCGGATGGCGAGTTCAATATTGAAAAATATATCGTGAATTTGGGTTTGGTATTCAAGCTTACGGAGGTGGTGGATGTTGCCATGCGCTATTTTTACAGCTACAACAATGTCAATTCTCCTTCCGCACAAAAGGAGGAAGAGCGCATTTTGTTATCTTTTGAATTGCCACTCAAATAGGATTTGTTTAAACAAGACAAACATATGAAAATTCGCAAATTAAAATTACCGGCTTATTCATTGTTTTGCGTTTTTGCGTTAAGCTCGCTGAACGCGGACATACGCTTTAAAAACATATACCAAAACGATATGGTTTTGCAGGCGGGAGAGGAAAACATTGTTGCGGGTATTTCAAAACCCGCTTCGCCCGTCAATGTCGCAGTCTCTGCGAAATCCAAAGACGGCAAAACTTCCGTCAAAAACTTGAAAGCAAAAGTTGACAAAAAAGGCGCGTGGTTTGTGAAAATTCCCTCCTTCCCCAAACGGACGGTCTTGGAAATTTCCGCAAAAAATGAAAACGGCGAAACGGCTACAATCTCCAATGTGGTAATGGGCGAACTTTGGCTCGGCTCTGGGCAGTCTAATATGGAATGGAATTTTAATGCCCATACGATAGACCCTGAATATCGTGAAAAGTATCGCAAAATTGCAGATTCTATGAATGGCGATGTCCGTACATTCATTACTTCGCGATTTTTGTTCACACAGCCTGCCGATGAGGTTGGTGGTCAGTGGAATATAATTCAAGGGCGTAATTTAGATAGAAGTGGAAGTCAGCTTGGCTATATTTTTGCTTGTATCATTTCCAAAGCTCTTGATACGCCTGTTGGTTTTATAGATTCTTCATGGAGTGGTTCAAGAATTGAACCTTGGATTCCAAAAAAATCATTTAAGGCGACAAATGTAAATTTCCATGCAGAAGGACGCCAGTTCAATTGGGAAAGTTACGAGCAAATTATAAACAATTTCGATAAAATGCGTAAAAATTATATCGAAAATTATAAAACCTGGTTTGAGCAAAACCCTACAAGAGAACTTCAAAACCGCAATCATGAGAATCGACCGGAAATGCCTATAGATGAAATCACTCGAGATCAGTTGCCTGCCAAAATGTATAATGCCAAAATTAATGGTATAGCACCGCTTTCCCCCAAAGGTGTTTTATGGTATCCGGGGGAATCTAACGCAAGTGAACCATACGAATATGCAGAACTTTTCAAGCTAATGGTAAATTCTTGGCGCAAGCATTTTAACCGTGAATTTTACTTTTACTATGTAGACCTTGCAGCTCATCAAAATACACAAAAAGACCCTGTGCAAAATCGTTCATTAGGCGGAATCAGAGACGCAATGGCGGAGGTGCTCTCTCTCCCCAAAACGGGAGTCGCAACTTCAATAGACAGCGGCGGCTCTAAGGCAATGGGGCAAGGCGACATCCACCCGCCGCACAAGGAATTGGTTGCAACCCGACTTGCAAATTTAGCGCTTGCCGAAGTCTATAAAAAAGGAAGCGCCAAGGCGGCGCGCTCTCCATACTATTCGGGAGAATACAAAATAGATGGCAATAAGATAATCGTAAAAATCGCCAATGCGGAAGGCTTGCGCAAAATGCGTGGCAAGGAAAAACTCACAGGCTTTGCCGTCAGGGGCGAACATCCTCGCGTCTGGAAGTGGGCGGATGCCGAAATAAACGGAGATACAATTATCCTTTCAAGCCCCGAAGTTCCCGAGCCTAAGGCGGCGCGGTATGCATGGGCAAATTGGCCTCTCGTTTCAGTTGAAAGCAAGCACGCCTTGCCTCTGCGCTCTTTCTCCACCGACGGCGGAGCGTATTTGGACTGGGATAAAAAGAAAGGCGAATCGAAATAAAATTTTAGGGGATGCATTTGAAGCATCCCCTTTTTTTTGAAAAATTTATTCCGGCTTTTTATAATTTTTATATTCTGCAAGCTCCGATTCCGTAAAACGCGCCGCGTTTTCTTTTGAAAAATCCGAAAGCATTTGAGTGGTTGACAAAGGGTCTGTTTTGAATACGGGAATGCTTGCAAGCTCCGATTTTTCGTTTATGTATTCAACGAAGTGTATCAATATTGGCTGTTTTGAATTTATTTCTTCAAGCCCAAAATCCGAATTTAAAAGCTCCTCGATTTTTTCCGCCCTAAGAAATGGGTTTGTGCGGCTTAAAATCTTCATTGCATTTATGAAATATTTTTCGTCTTTAAGCTTCTCTTGAAAAACAGTTTGGCTTGGATGCCTGCCTATCAAGTGGCGCTTTATCGGAGCCTCGTCCGGAGCCGACCAGCGTCCGGTTTGCGGGTCCTTTACAATTCTAAAAGAAGAATCTTTACCCCAGTTGATAGAAAATTCATTTGCAAATTCTTGGGAAGTTATCGCGTTTGCATAACGCTCAATCAGAAGTTCGCGCTCTTGGTTTGTTGCGGCTTTTTGCAAAATGTAATGAAGCTCGATTAAGAGCTTGAACATTTCGGTGTCCGACAATTCCTCGTCTTTGTCTGAATCGAAGCGGTAGCGGATTTGATAGGAAGACGGAATTTCGGAAAGAATCGTCTTTCGTTTGGGTATTGATATTTTTACCGGCAATTCTTCTTCCGTTCCGCAGTCAAAAGTGTCGCCATTATTGAAGAATCTGATGATTTTTCCGCTGAGTTTATCTTTTGCAGTGAGGCTTTGGGGGAATTTTTTGCGGTAATTTATATATTTTGCCCAGATGCCGGACTGGTCTTTGTCGCTTTTTGCGTCAAATATTTCGCGGAGGAATTTGGATAAAGCCTGTTTTTCACTAAGGGCGTCCGAAGGGATAATTTCAGCTTTTTGGGATTCGCAGGCCTGCGCCGCTTCGGATGGCTTCTGCTCTTCCAAATTTGCCGATTGCCCGGCATAAGCGGCGGAGGCAAAGAGCGACAGGATGAAAATTGCGTAAAAATTTTTCATATAATGATTATAAATTTGCTTTTTATTTATTATCGCACCAAAGAATCCTTATGCAAGCCAATTTATTTGAAGGGTTGATGGCAAGGCAAAAAATGCCGATTTAAAAAGGAGCAATTTTTTAAGCGATGCTTTTATTTTTTGCTTGATTAAACGAACGAGATATGATTGTTTTAATGACTTTAAATTACGGCGTGGTAGCCAAGTGGTAAGGCAAGGCTCTGCAAAAGCTTCACCGTGGGTTCGATTCCCACCCATGCCTCGTAATGAAAACCGTCTAAACATAAGCGTTTGGGCGGTTTTTTGTTGATTAGTAAAGGATTTGAAAGGTTATTAAAGAACAGTTTTAAATATTATAAAAAATCAAGTATCACAAATCTGCCTTTTATAAAGTAAAAATGGCGGAGAGGATGAGAACAAGACGCAATTCGCAAGTCGTTGATTTGCAATATACCATTTTTGAACGGCACTGTTCAGTTGCTTTTAGTTGCAATGCCTATTTTTATATATCACTGACATTTAGCAATTTGGACATTTTGAGGCTTCGACCTCCGAAAACTTGGACACTTTGAATTTTTGCCTTACATATCAAATACTTGCAAATTTTAACAGCAGAAAGTTCGTGTTTGTCGCTTTAACAAACAAAAGGGATAGTGCAGATTGGTATCACTATGGAATTTATAGTTTATCTCAAAAATTAACTATCTTTTCTTCGGGGAATATACGACGCATTTTGTCGTACGAAGAATCCCATTTAGGAATATAAATCTTAGATATATTCTTTGTATTATCTCTAAAATAGGTTGGAGGCTCTATTATGATTTTTCGAGCGTTGCATTTATCGATAAAATCCACGCAATTCCCAAAAAGAATCAACGTTTGTGTGGGCGCATCGGGGATTTTATCCATATTTTGCCAAGAATTTTGGGATATCAAAATTCCCTCACACATATTATGCTTTTTCAAAAAGGCGACTGCGCTTTTTAGGTTGTAGTTGTCGTCAAACAACACAAGAGACGAAGGAACTGATGAGGTTTCTATAAATATTTCATCGCCCAGTTTGCGTACTTTAAATACGCTTTTAGGCGTTGTAAATATCATGCAAAAAATCAGCAATATTGATGCGCAAAACAAGGAAAGCATAAATGCCTTGTTCCAAAATTTACCGAATATCAAATTTAAGAATATGCAGACGAAAACGGCAAAAGTCGTCCATTCGCATACAAGGTTAAGTTTCGATAAATATTCGAATTTTGTGGGGTTGAATAAAACATCAAAATCAAATACGCTTGAGAATGATGCAGATAGAAGTAGTCCGTAAAATGAAACCAATGTGGCAATTTTTAGTTTAGATGTTTTTGCATAAGCTATCCCATTTGATATTGCATAAAATATTGCGGAAAACCATGCGATGCCGAAAAAAATGCCAAATTCGCAAATTAGGGTTAGGTGACTATTTACAAGTGTTCGACAACTTATATCGCTTGGTAAAACGAATGCCGAAACAATTTCCCCCGAATTTCCCAAGCCGACGCCCAAAGGATTTTGGGCAAAAAGCGCAAGCCCTGCGCGCCAAATTAGAAGCCTGTTCGACATCGCGGTGTCGTAGGCGATTCGCGAAGCCGCGCTCGTTGCAAAAATTACGGCTATAAACAGCAGGAAGATTGCGGCAAATACGGCGGCATTTCTCCTTTTGCCCCAAAGCGCCATTGCAAAAATTTCCAACGACGCAACCAAAATTCCGGCTCTTGAATATGTAAGCGCAACAGCTGCCAATATTGCGACCGAGAGGCAAATTCCGAATATTTTTTGCGCAAAACCTCTGGAAAAGGCAAACAACATCGCAAACGGCAAAACCGCGCAGAAGAATGCGGCGGCGTGGTTCGGATTGAAAAATCCGAAGCCCCAGCGCACAATTCCCTCGTAGGTAAACTCCATAAAAAGCTATTCCGTTTTGGCGGAGTTTGCCCAGGCGAATGCGATTTCTTTCGAAGTGAAATAAACGGCGTCGTAGGGGTCGATATTCTTTGCGGCGGGCGAATTTGCCTCGTACAGCGCCCCGTCGATGTCGTCGCCGACGTATAAAATCTTTGAAGGTTCCGCAAAGCTTGGAGCGGCAGAATAAAGATCTTTTTCGTATTTGCGGTGGCAGTATCTGAAAAATTCCTGCGCGAGCTTTTGAGACGCCGAGGGAATATCGTGGGTGTGGTTGTAAAAGCTTTTCCACAAAACGTTTACGCCGAGCTTGCGGTACTCCTCTATAAAATTTTTGTTTATGACATAGCGGGCATGGTCGGCGTCGCCGCAAGTAAGAAGCGCGGGGATCCCCCTCATCTTGGGGTTTGGCTTGTGAAAGACCCCGCTTGCGTGAGAAACGTACGCGCGGGTTCTTTCGGGCATTGCTGCGGGAAAGAGGTTCGAACATTGCCCTCCTGCCGAATATCCATAAAATAAAATTGCTCTATCTGAAATTTTATAAAGTTTTTTGATTTTTGACAATGCTTCTAAGAGTGCCATTCCAGACCAAGCATTCGGATTCCAATAGTCTTCATTCCTAAAAGATGGCGAGATTAGAAAAATTTGATTTTTATCAAGCCACTTGTTCCAA
>JAGBWO010000175.1 GCA_017629765.1 Opitutales bacterium
CCGTGATCCTGAATCTCTAAATAAAAGTTTTCTTCGCCGAAGATCGCCTTCATTTTCAGCGCATATTGCTCAGCCGGAAGCCCGAACGCGTCCCAGCCCATCGGGTGCAGGACGTTGAATCCCTTTGCCCGTTTGTAGCGCGCCAAAATGTCGCTTGCGGTGTAGCCTTCGGGATGCCCTATGTGAAGCCCCGCTCCGGAGGGGTAGGGGAACATGTCCAAAATATAATATTTGGGGCGGGAAGTGTCGAGGTTTGCCTTGAATGTTTTGTTGGCGTCCCAATAATTCTGCCAGCGTTTTTCGATATTTAAAAAGTCGTATTCTGCGGAGCTGTTTTCCATAATGCTATATTCCATTTTGTGAAGATTTAACTATGGCGTTTTTTGGCGCAAGGTCAAACAGTTTTAAATCATATTTTTTGGATATTTCCCAAAAAATTGTTGCAAATAAAATATTTTTTGAAATTCTTATATGGGTATGAAAAAGATTTTTTTATTGAGCGCAATATCGGCATCGTTTTTGGTTTTCGGCTGCAAGACGCAGATTAACGTCGAATCTGCCGCAAGCAACGTGGCAGTGTACCAAATGGGCGAGCTTACGGGCAAAATCAACGGCAGCGTTGCAAAAGTCTTTGCCGCGGCGAATGAAACTTTGGACGGCTTCGGCTATATGCGCACGGGCGAAATGGCAAAAAATCCCCTCAAGAACAAAATCCGCGCCCGTATGCCCGACGACAGGAGGGTTGACATTACAATAAAAGACATCGGCAACAATATGGTTGAAGTGTCCGTTGCGGTAAGCGATTCCGAGCTTTATGTTTGCCAGAGCATCTTTAATGCGATTGCAAGCAAATGCCGCGATTCGGGCATATATTAAGCCGCGCGGTATTCTTTTTTATTGAAAGCGGGTCCGGATACGGCATCCGCTTTTCTTTTCAACCCCAACTATTTTTTATATGCCGTTTAATCCATTGGAATTTGTACAGGAACTTTTGAAAATACCGAGCATCTCGGCCGACGCAAATTATGCGCGGGATGTCGAGAGGTGCGCGCGGGTGTTTTCTGAAAAAATTTCCTCTATGGGCTTTGAGTCCGAACTTGTGAAGACAAAATTGCATCCGATTGTCTGGGCGGAGCGCAAGGCAAAAACTCCGCCGAAAATCCGCGTGCTTTGCTACGGGCATTATGACGTGCAGCCTGTCGACCCGATTGAAAAATGGCGTAAGCCGCCTTTCGAGCCTGTTGTTGAAAACGGAAGGCTTTGGGGCAGGGGCGCCGCCGACAACAAAGGGCCTTTTATGTGCCTTTTCGGCGGTCTTATGCGCTTTCTTGAAAAAAATCCTGATGCTCCGATTGATGTCGCTCTTATGATTGAGGGCGAAGAGGAAATTTCAAGCCCTTCAATGCCCGATTTTATACGCGAACGCAAAGAAAAGCTTTCCTCCTACGACGCTATTTTATTAAGCGACACTTCAAGCGCGTCCGATTCGCAAATAGTAATAACAACCGGATTGCGCGGAGTTTTGGCGTTCGACGTGAAATTTAAGGGTCCGAATTCCGACATCCACTCGGGAATGTTCGGAGGGGCGGTGCTAAATCCGATTCAGGCAATGGCGGAAGTCTGCGCAAGCCTGCACAAAAACGGCTTTGTAAACGTTGACGGCTTTTACGACGAAGTCCTGCCGATTTACGATTGGGAAAAGCTCGATATTGCCCGCTATCCGTTTAACGAAGAAAAGATTATGGAAAGCCTCGGCGTGGATTCGCTCATAAGCCAGGGTGAATTGAAACCTTCCGAAGCTTTGAGGCTTTTGCCCGCTTTGGAATTTACCGGCATCGGCGGAGGCTATCAGGGAGAGGGAAACAAGTCGGTAATTCCCTCCGAAGCGTTTTGCAAGATTTCAATACGCCTTGTGCCTAATCAAAACGGGCGCGTGATTTACGAGCTTGTAAAAAAGGCGATTATCGAACGCTGCCCGAAAGGGGTTGTTGCGGAGATTTCCGAACCGGACGGCATTGGCGACGCCTACTGCGTAATTCCGCCAAACCGCGAGGGCGCGCCCAATCCGTACCCAGAAAAACTCGGCAAAATCTTCGGGGCTGTTGAAGACTGCGTAAAGCAAAACTTCGGAAATCCCCCAATATTTTTGCGCGAGGGCGCAAGCATTCCTCTTCTTAGCCTATTGAAAAAGGAAACGGGGCTTGACAGCGTAATGACGGGGCTTTTTTCACCGCTTGACAATTTGCACGCGCCAAACGAATCTTTTTCTTTGACGATGATGGAGCGCGCGTTAAATTATTACGAAGACCTCTTTGAAAGGATTTCAAAATGATTACCTGCACGAAAAAATATTTCGACATTCCGTTTGCGCACCGCCAGCACCTGCATGACGGGCATTGCTCTTTTGTGCACGGGCACAACTGGGATATTTTTGTGACCTTCGCCTGCGAAAAGCTCGATGAAAACGGCTTTGTTGTCGATTTCGGAAAATTGAAATTTTTAAAGGAGTGGATAGATTCGCACCTTGACCACGCCTGCGTTTTGGCAAGCTCCGACCCTCTGAAAGACAAGCTTGTTTCTGCCGCTCCGGAGGCTTGGAATGTTTACGAAGTGGATTCATGCTCCTGCGAGGGGCTGGCGCGCCATCTATTGGATGTTTTCGATTCTCTCGTGCGCAAAAACTCAAACGGCAGGGTTTGGGTCTGTAAGCTCGAAGTCAGCGAAGACAAAAAAAATTCGGCAACTGCTTACGGTAAAAATTCGTAAAATGGCTGTTTATCCGATAGTCGAAACTTTTTATTCAATTCAGGGCGAGGGTCTGTATGCGGGAGCAGGCGCGTACTTTGTGCGCCTTTTCGGCTGCCCCGTAAAATGCCCGTGGTGCGACACCAAAAACTCATGGACGGGGAAGCCCGCGCTTGTTCTTTCCGCAGATGAAATCGCCAATCAGGCGTCGCTTTCTTCATGCGATTTCGCGGTGATTACCGGGGGCGAGCCGACAATCCATCCCCTTCAAGAATTGATAGATGCTTTTCATGAAAAGGGAATAAAAGTCCATATTGAAACTTCGGGGTATATGCCAAAAAACATTGACGCAGATTGGATTACCCTAAGCCCCAAGCTGCACAGCCATACGCACGAGAGCTATCTTAAAGCCGCCGACGAGCTGAAATTCATCGTTTCAACAGAAGAAGAAATTTCGGCTTATCTTGAACGGTTCGGAGATTATTTGCATGGCAAAAAGGCGGTTTTCATCACTCCGGAATATTCAAAATCAAACGACAAGGAGCTGTTAAACTCAATCTGCGAAACCGTGAAGCTTTACGGCGCGCCTCTTCGCGCTGGATGGCAGCTCCACAAATGCTTCGGCGCAATTTAGCGCGCAAACGGGGCGCAGTCCGCGTCAAACGGGTTTACGACTTCGATTTTGCTTAGAAGCTTTGGCGGCAAAACTTGTATAAGCTCTCTTATATGCTCCACCGTGTTGCATTCCCTTGAAATATGCCCAAGATGAACTTGTTCCACGAAATCGGGGTCAAGCTCCATTAAAATCGAAATTGCGTCGGCGTTTGAAAGATGCCCGTGCGAGCCTGAAATGCGCTGTTTCAAATGGGCGGAGCGGTTCGAGTTTTGCAGCATAACCGGGCAGTAGTTGCTTTCCAAAACCAAGACGTTTGCCGATTTTGCAAGCTCCTTTGCGCTTATCGTGGGCTTTCCCAAGTCTGTGATGAATGCAATGCTTTTTTGGTTGAAATCGAACTTGTAGGCTACGCATTCGCTGGCGTCGTGCGGCATTGCGCAAGTGGATACTTTTATGTTTTTGAATGCGAAAGTCTGCCCCGCCGAAAAAACTTTCCATTTTAGCCTTTGGGTCTTTTCGTATCTGTAAGCAATGGTTTCATAGGTCGTTTCGCTTGCGAAAACCGTGAGGTTTTCAATGTCGGGGAGCGTTAAAAGAGCCTTGCAGTGGTCGGAGTGCTCGTGGGTTATGAAAATCGCGTCGATTTCCTCCAGCGTCAAATTTATTTCATGCAGGGCGTTTTTTATGCGTCTTGGGCTTACGCCGGCGTCGACTAATATCTTCGTGTCGTTCGCTTTAAGAAACGCGCAGTTGCCCTGACTTGAGCTCGCTATTATTTTGAAAAAAGTGTCAGCCATAAAATTTTTGCCTTTAAAAATTGTAAAATCTCAAAATAATTGCAATCGTATAAAGATAAATGGATTATTTTTTGATAGACGGATACAATATGTGCTTTCGGGCGTATTATGCAATGCCCGAATTGACGCGTTCGGACGGTTTTCCGACTGGGGCTCTACACGCTTTTTTTGCGGGAATAATAAAGCTTTCATCAATGGATGTTCCGCATTCTTCCGCCATATTTTTCGACGAGGGCGGGTCTGCCAGGCACCGCGAAATTTATCCCGAATACAAGGCAAACCGCGACGCAATGCCCGAGGCAATGAGAATGCAAATCGAGCCTATACGCGAGCTTTGCCGTCTCTTGGGCTTTTTTGTGAAATCGCAAAACGGCGTTGAAGCCGACGATCTGCTTGCGAGCGCGGCGGAGCTTCTTTTTGCGAAAGGCTCGAAAATTTCAATCGTAAGCGCAGACAAGGACTTTGCGCAGCTTGTGCGCCCGGGAATCCGGCAGCTTCTTCCGCCGCTTAAATCGACTCTCGGCTGGCGGGAAATCGACACTGTAGGCGTGCGCCTCAAATTCGGCGTTTCGGCGTCTCAAATTCCCGATTTTTTGGCGTTGGTTGGCGA
>JAGBWO010000176.1 GCA_017629765.1 Opitutales bacterium
GCCTTCTTGTGCCTGTGTTCGACCCTGCTGCCGTCAAGAAGGCGAAGCCGATTGCAAAAGGCTTGAACGCCGGTCCGGGAGCCGCTACGGGCAAAGTAGTGTTCTCTGCGGCAATGGCGGAGCTTGAAAATTCAAAGGGCTCAAAAACAATTCTTTGCCGCGAAGAAACTTCGCCGGAAGACTTGCGCGGAATGATTGCCTCCGAAGGCATTTTGACTTCGCGCGGCGGCGTAAGCTCCCACGCGGCTCTCGTCGCGCGCCAAATGGGCAAGGTTTGCGTCTGCGGAGCTTCGAGCATACATGTTGATTACGCAAAGCATTTGATGAGCGTTGGCGACATCGTGGTAAAAGAAGGCGACTATATTTCAATAGACGGCACTACGGGCGAAATATTCCTTGGCGAAATTCCCACGGTCGATTCTGAAGTCGTGCGCGTATTAAACGGCAAAATGAAGCCCGCAAAGAGCTACACATACCGCCTCTTTGAAACGGTTATGAAATGGGCGGATAAATACCGCAAGCTCGGAATCCGCACGAATGCCGACAGCCCCGCGCAGGCAAAATCGGCGCTGCTTTTGGGCGCGGAAGGCATAGGCCTCTGCCGTACGGAGCACATGTTCTTTGAGGGAGACAGAATAGATTCTATGCGCCGAATGATTTTGGCAAGCGACACTGCCGAACGCAAGGCCGCCCTCGCGGAACTCCTGCCGTATCAGCGTTCAGACTTTGAGGGAATCTTCAAGGCTATGGACGGACATCCCGTCACAATCCGCCTGCTCGACCCGCCGCTTCACGAATTCCTTCCGCACGATTCCGCCGCAAGGAACGCTCTTGCGGAAAAGCTCGGCGTAAGCTCGGAATTTGTCGCCGAAAGATGCAACGCATTGAAAGAGCAAAACCCGATGCTTGGCCATCGCGGCTGCCGTTTGGGCAACTCTTATCCCGAAATTACCGAAATGCAGGCGCGCGCGATTTTTGAGGCGGTCGCAAAGGTAATGAAAGGCAAGAAGCCTGTAAAGGTAATGCCCGAAGTTATGGTGCCGTTAGTCGGCTTTGTGCAGGAATTGAAATTCCAAGTCGCAATCATACACCGCGTCGCAGCCGAAGTAATGAAGGAAAAGGGCGTAAAGTTCTCCTACATGGTCGGCACTATGATTGAAATACCGCGCGGCGCGCTAACCGCCGACGAAATTGCGGAAGTCGCGGACTTCTTCTCTTTCGGCACGAACGACTTGACTCAAACCGGTCTTGGAATGAGCAGAGACGACAGCGGCTCTTTCTTGGGCAAGTACAAGGAATTGGATATTCTTGCAAAGAATCCGTTTGCTTCCATCGACCAGACGGGCATAGGCCAGCTTGTGAAAATCGGCGTTGAAAAGGGCAGGGGCGTAAAGCCGAAATTGAAGATTGGCGTTTGCGGCGAACACGGCGGCGATCCCGAATCAATCCGTTTCTTTAACGACGTCGGCTTGAATTATGTGAGCTGCTCTCCGCCGCGCGTTCCTGTTGCGCGTTTGGCCGCGGCTCAGGCTGCTATCTAATGTTTTGAATTGGCAAAATTTAAGGCGGAGTTTTTACTCCGCCTTTTTTATATCGCGCGTATGCTTTTGGCGCGGAAGGAAACGTTTGGACGTTTCGGCAGTATAATTTTTATTTTGAAAAAAATTCGCAATGCCATTTTAGGCGGCTTTTAGACGCCTTGCGGGATTGTTTGATTTTAAGGGAATAAAACTTTCTGCTTTTAATAAGTATTATTGCCAGATTGTTTTTGCCGCGCAAATTGTTGCGCCGTCGCTTTTGCGGGAGAGTTTGTGGAAAAATTCGGAATTGTCTTTTGTGAATGTTTCCGAAAGAATTTCGTCTCCAAGCTTCGCCTCTTTTATGAATTTTAGGCGGCTTAGAACGAGGCGTCTTTCCTCCCTTACGCTTTCCGGCATGGACTCCACCGCTCTTGGCAGGTAGCGTACATTGTTTAGGTGCCGGTTGAAATCGAGGTCGGGAAGCCTTACCTTTTGCAGAACTTCCCCGATTTTTTCGCCCGAAATTTCAAATTTTTCAAATGTTGTTTTTTGCCCGGATATGTTTGGGAATTTTTCAATGAAGTCTGTGAACCTCTTCGGCTTGTGCGTTTTTGCGTAGGCTATAAGGGCGCGGTATTTGCCTGTTGCCGCGGTCGATTCTTTTGTTTGCATCCTGAATGCTACATTTAAAAACAACGGCGTAATTTCAACCGCTTCGACTTCAAGCCCGACTTTTTCGCGCCAAAACGGCATATCGTTTGGGCTGTATGATATTTCCGAGTCGCTTATGAGCCAGGTTAATCCAATGCGCGCCATGTCGTAGCCCGCCATTTCCTTCAAGGCGCAAAATTCCGCAAATATTTCTTGAAAATAAAATCCCGCATATTCGCGTTGAAGCCTGTAATTTGGGGAAATTTCAAGGCTTCTTATTGCATATGTGTTCGCAAGTTTTTCCATTTTTGCCGCGAAATGTTAGGGCTTGGCAAAAAATCTTCAATTTATTTTTTTTGTTTGCGCAAAAAAAAGCGGCGGATTAAGAATCCGCCGCTTTAAAAATATTTTTTGCTTATTTAAGGTCTCCTATTTTGCTTTCGTTTTGCAGGAACGCTTTTGAAGGCGATGTAACCCTGTATGAGAGGCTGTTTTCATCAAGAATGAATATTCCGTCGGAATAAGAAGAGGTTCCGATTTTCATGGTGAATGTCGCCACGCATTGCGAGACATATTTATATGCTATCGTGCCGGCTTTTTCTTCCGTATTCAAAACAAACATATTCTTTCCGCCCTCGTCTATTTTATAGACGACGCCTTCAAAGGTTAAGCCCTTGTTTGCAAGCGTTGGCGGAAGGAGATTTGTTGTCGAGAACTTCCTTTGCAGAGTGAAGGAGCAGGATGCGTTGTCGATGTTTTTATCTCCCGTAGGTTCAAATACGAA
>JAGBWO010000177.1 GCA_017629765.1 Opitutales bacterium
GCGGTTTAAGCAAGAAAAAAACGGCAATTCCGCGCGCGCATCGCGCAATAAAAATCCGCCCAAAGCCAAAACGGGCGCAAGGGCGGATAAATCAGACCGCGATTTTTGCGGAATTATTCGAGATGCTGGTTCATCTTTAAAGACGGCATTGTCTCTTTTGAAGAGCATATGCTTTTTGCGGGAACGCCTGCAACCGTTGTATGGGGCGGAACGTCGCACAAAACAACGCTGCCTGCGCCGATTTTCGCGCCCTCCCCTATTTCAATATTGCCCAAAAGCTTCGCGCCCGCGCCAATCAAAACGCCTGAACGAACTTTCGGATGCCTGTCCCCGCACTCGGTGCTTGTGCCGCCCAAAGTGACTTCGTGCAAAATGGAAACATCGTCCTCAACCACGCTCGTTTCGCCAGCGACAAAGCTCGTCGCGTGGTCGAGCAGTATGCCGCCCCCGAATTTCGCCGCAGGATGAATGTCGACCCCGTAAATTTCCGAAGCCAGACTCTGAAAATACAAAGCCAAATGCCTGCGCCCCGCATTCCATAGAACATGCGCCATTCGATGCACGCAAATCGCCTGAAATCCCTTGAAATACATGACAGGCTCAAGATAGCTTGAGCAGGCCGGGTCGCGGTCGTAAATTGCCACAATGTCGCGGACGATTTTCCTGCGCACATCCTCGTTTCGGGAGCATAC
This sequence comes from Opitutales bacterium, assembly GCA_017629765.1. Classification (GTDB taxonomy): domain Bacteria; phylum Verrucomicrobiota; class Verrucomicrobiia; order Opitutales; family Intestinicryptomonadaceae; genus Intestinicryptomonas. The sequence goes on from JAGBWO010000177.1 coordinate 693, forward strand.
ATATACAAAAATTTCCCGAACAAGGCTTTCGGGCATCGCTTTTGCGGCAAACTTGCGCGCAATTCTGCATCCGATTGCCTCAAACAAATTGGCGCGGCTTAAAATAACATCTTCAAAAAGCGAAGCCAATGCGGGTTCTTTTTCGGCGACGGCTTCCGCCTCCTTGCGAATAGCGCCCCAAACCTCGTCTAATTTTTCCAAAATATCATTCATTTTATCTTCAATAATTTGCCAAAAATAAAACGCCAACTCAACGCAAAAAAGCGCGATTTGCGTAAAATCGGGAATTTTTTCGGAAAAAACGCAATTTTTTGCCGAAAGGGGCTTTAATTGTTTGACTTATTTTAACATCGCTTTTGTTTAGTATTCTTTATTTTATAAGCAAAATGAGCGAAATATCAAAAGCATACAATCCGTCGGAAGTAGAAAACAAATGGTACGCAAAATGGGTTTCGGAAGGCTGCTTTGAAGGCAGACCAGACTCCTCCAAGGAGGCGTATTCCATTGTAATCCCCCCCCCGAATGTTACGGGCGTACTGACGATGGGGCACGTTTTAAACAACACGATTCAAGACATTTTAATAAGGCGCGCCCGACAGCTCGGCAAGGCGGCGGTTTGGATTCCTGGAACAGACCACGCAGGCGTCGCAACGCAAACAAAAGTCGAAAAAGTTTTAAGGGAAGAAGGAACGTCGGCAAGAAAACTCGGGCGCGAAAAGTTCATCGAGCGCGCAAAAGACTGGCGCGACAAGCATGGCGGCATAATAATAGAGCAGCTTAAAAAACTCGGCGCAAGCTGCGACTGGTCAAGGCTTGTCCACACTCTCGACGACGACTATTCCGAAGCGGTTCTTACGGCGTTCGTAAAGCTTTACAAACAGGGATACATTTACCGCGGCAAGCGCATGGTAAACTGGTGCCCCGTAAATCTGACCGCCCTTTCCGACGAGGAAGTGATAATGAAGCACGAATCGGGCAAATTCTACAAGATGAAGTATGAAATTGCGGAAGAACCCGGCAAGTATTTGGAAATCTGCACCACGCGCCCCGAAACAATCATGGGCGACACCGCCGTTGCGGTCAATCCCGACGATGAACGCTATGCACATCTAATCGGCAAGCACTGCTGGCGTCCGTTCCCCCGCGCGAAAATCAAAATTATCGGCGACAAGTACGTGGATATGTCTTTCGGCACAGGCGCGCTAAAAATCACCCCCGCGCACGACCCCGCCGACTTTGAAATCGGACAGCGGCACAACCTCGAAACCATCGACATAATGAACCCCGACGCGACGATGAACGAACTCGCGGGGGAAGATTTCAAGGGCTTAAACCGCGAAGAAGCCCGCAAGCTCGCCGTCCAAAAATTAAAGGACTTGGGGCTTTTAATCGAAGTGCAGGACTACGAACACAACGTCGGATATTCCGAAAGGGGCGACGTGCCAATCGAACCGCGGCTTTCAGACCAATGGTTCTTGAAGTATCCAAAAATCGAAGAAGCCAAGAAAGCGGTTGAAAGCGGACTTATAAAATTTTGGCCGAAAAGATGGGAAAAGACCTACACCCACTGGCTCGACAACATTCGCGACTGGTGCATTTCGCGCCAAATATGGTGGGGACACCGCATTCCCGTATGGTACAAAAAGGGCGTCGAAAAAATCGACTTAAAAAATCCAGAACACGTCTATGTGGGAGTAAATCCCCCTGCCGACAAGGAAAATTGGGTTCAAGACGAAGACTCGCTCGACACATGGGCAAGCTCTTGGCTTTGGCCGTTTGCGACAATGGGATGGCCGAACGAAAAGGCGATGGAAGACAAGTCGCTAAAATACTTCTATCCAACAAGCGACCTTGTGACGGGTCCCGACATCATTTTCTTCTGGGTCGCGCGCATGATTATGGCGGGCTTGGAATTTATGGACGGGGACGACGCGCATAAAAACCCGGTTAAGAACGTATAATTCACGGGAATCATACGCGCCATGCAGGGGCGCAAAATGTCAACGAGCCTCGGCAATTCGCCCGACCCGCTTGAAATTATCGCGAAGTACGGGGCGGACGGGCTTCGCTTCGGCGTGATGAACTGCGCGCCGCAGGGACAGGACATTCTGTTTAGCGAAGAGCGCGTCGAGCTTGGCAGAAACTTCTGCAACAAGCTTTGGAACGCCTGCCGCTTCCGCCAAATGTCTGGAGAAATAGCGGACAATTCGTCGATTGAAAAAATCGTCTCGCGCATCGACAAGTCAAAGCTCGACTCCGACGACCTGTCGGTTTTGACAAGCCTTATAAACGCCTCGAAAGCCATAGACAAAGACTACGAAGAATACCAGTTCAAGCCAATCACCCAGCGTCTCTATTCCTTCTTCTGGACGGATTTCTGCGACTGGTACTTGGAAGTCTCAAAATCCCGCCTTTCAGATGAAAGCGCGAAGCAGACGGTTTTGGCAGTCCAAGACTTATGCCTGCGCTCGCTGATTTTGATGCTACACCCGTTTATGCCGTTCATAACGGAA
>JAGBWO010000178.1 GCA_017629765.1 Opitutales bacterium
AAAATTTGTTTTTGTAAAAATCAATCTCTGTTTTTTGGAAGCTTGTCGAGAAACATCCTTAGCCTTGCGGCCGTTTCGGGGCCTATGCCTTCCACGCTTTCTATTTCTTTTGCGCCCGCCTTTTTTAAGGCGGCAATCGAGCCGAATGTTTTTAAAAGCAGCTCTTTTTTCTTCTGTCCAAGCCCCTCGAAATCGTCCAATATGCTTTCCCTTATCTTTTTGCGCTGCAAGGTTTCGCGGTAAGAATTTGCAAAGCGGTGGGCTTCGTCGCGAATGCGCTGCAAAAGCTTCAGTGCTTCGCTGTTTTTGGAAAGCTTTATTTCTTCAAAGTCGGAGCATACTATGGTTTCTTCGCGCTTGGCAAGCCCTATGACTTTGGGGGCGGATATTCCGATAGTTTCAAAAGCTTCCAGAGCCGATTTAACCTGTCCTTTGCCGCCGTCTATTATAACGAGGTCGGGCATAGGTTTTTTTTCCTCAAAAAGCCTTCCGTATCTTCTTGAAACAACTTCGCGCATCGATGCGTAGTCGTCGTTTTTTACATGCATTTTAAAGCGGCGGTATTTGTTGTTTGCGGGCAGCCCTTCGTCGAAGCGCACCATTGACGCCACTGTGAAAGACCCCGATATGTGGGAAATGTCGAAACATTCCATTGAGTGCGGCTTTTTGTCCATTCCAAGCGCGGCGGCAAGCAGAACCAGAGCCCGTTCCGCCACGGCTTTCGATGTTCTTGAAGGGTCTTGCTTTAACTCGCGAATTTTTGAAGTTTGGGCGATTGCGAAAATTGCGTCTCTAAGTTTTGCGGCTTTCTCGAAATTCTGCTCTTCGCTTGCGCGTTTCATTTTTTCTTCAAGCTCTTCGACGATTTCTCCGCTTTGATTATTCAGAAAATCTATGGCTTTTTGAACGCGCAGGGCGTATTCTTCGACGCTTACAACGTTTGGCTGGCTGAAAATCTCAGCCCTTGCATCGTCGTATAAACGCCATTTGCCGTCGGCTTGCCTTGTAGGCTTTGCGTCCGATGAAATTATGCCGAAATCTTTTTTCAGCTGGTTTAAAGTGGAGCGTATGGAGCTTGTGTTGAGATAGGGCCCGTAGTAGATTGAGCCGTCGTCTTTTGTGTGCCTTGAAAACGTGAATCGCGGCAGCTCCTTGAATGTTTCGACCCTAAGAAGAAGGAAGTTTTTATCGTCGCGTTCAAGCGTGTTGTAGCGCGGCTTCCAGCGTTTTATAAGCTTGCTTTCAAGAATTAACGCTTCGGCTTCGCTTTTTACTTTTATGAATTCAAAATCCTCTATAAGCGAAATCATCGACGCGATTTTTGGCGAATACGCCTTTTGCCGCGCGGTCGACTGGAAGTAGTGGGAGACTCTTCTTTTTAAATTTACTGCTTTGCCTATGTATATAATTTGCCCGAAGCGGTCTTTCATGAGATATACTCCGCTTGTTTCGGGCAGGCGGCGGATTTTCTCCTTCAAGGAAAGCTCTTCTTCAAAATCCATTTTCAAAACAGCGACATTTGGCGCGATTCCCAGTCGGTTTGGGGTTTGCGCGCGGAGGGCTTTCTTTTGATTTTATTTTCGAGCGTCAGATGCTCGCGCATTGTGAACCCTTCCGCTTCAAGCTCGCTTAGAATTTCCTTCGCCCTTTCTATGACTTCGCGGGGAAGCCCCGCAAGGCGGGCGACTTGTATGCCGTAGGATTTGTCCGCCGCGCCTTTTTCG
>JAGBWO010000024.1 GCA_017629765.1 Opitutales bacterium
AAACGGGGCTTGAATCAATGCGCTCAACCGTAAAGGGAAGCGTCGGCGACAAACCGGTATTCGACGCCCTAATCCCCGCACTCGAGGCAATGCAAGGCGCAAATTCCGTCGGCGAAGCCCTTGAAAAAGCCTCGAACGCCGCAAAAGAAGGCGCGCAAAACACCGCAAAATTGCAGGCAAAATTCGGCAGGGCCCGAAACCTCGGAGAAAAATCCATAGGAACCCTCGATCCGGGGGCGGTTTCAAACTCAATGATTTTCGAAGCATTTTTTAACGCATACAAATAAAAAGAATATGGCAGACAACGAAGGCAACATAGAGGCAAAAAACTTTTGCGCGGACGTCGAAACAAAATCGGAAGGCTTCTTCTTGAAAGGGCTCTCGCATAACGACTGGGGCGTAAAAAACAGAATGAGCCGCATTTTCAACAAAAAAAGCGGCAACACGGTAATGCTTGCGTTCGACCACGGCTACATAATGGGCCCGACGAGCGGATTGGAAAGAATGGATTTGACCATCGTTCCGCTAATTGAAGACGCGGACTGCATAATGTGCACACGCGGCACCCTGCGCTCAATCGTCCCTCCCGACTGCACAAAACCCGTTGCACTGCGTTGGAGCTCCGGCAGCACAATCTTAACCGAGCTTAACAACGAATGCTTAATAAACATCGAAGACGCAATCAAACTTAACGCCTCCGCCCTCGCCCCGATGGTCGCAATCGGCGGAACTTTTGAGGCGAAGACAATCGAAAACCTCGCAAGAACCGCGGATATGACGGCGCGGTACGGTATCCCGACTCTCGGAGTTACGGCGGTCGGCAAAGAGCTTGTAAGAGACGCCCGATACCTCGCCCTCGCCTGCCGCGTAATAGCCGAAAACGGCGCGACATTCGTAAAAACCTACTATTGCGACGAAGGCTTTGAAAAAGTCGCAGCCTCCTGCCCTGTTCCGATAGTAATCGCAGGCGGAAAGAAGCTGCCCGAAAAAGACGCGCTCGAATTGGCGTACAAGGCGATAAACTCGGGCGCAAAAGGCGTCGATATGGGCAGAAACATATTCCAAAGCGAATGCCCCAAAGCAATGATAAAGGCGGTGCGGGCGGTGGTTCATGAAGGAGTGAAACCGGAGCTTGCGTTTGAGCTATTCAAAGACCTGAAATCCGACCTGTCAAAAATCTAAATATTTTTCTTGTTTTAAATAAAAAACGATTTATAAGATTTAAATTAGAAAGTTAAATAGCAATGAAAAAATACATATCTGTTTTTGCGATGGTTTTTGCGTCTTTGGCGTTTGCCGGATGCGCGACAACTTCACAAGAAACCTGCCCCGCGCAGGCAAAAAAATGTTTTTCAAAATTGGATAAAAAAATGTTCTACAAAGAAGGAAAATTCAATCAGGAAGCGGCAAAACAAGCCTATTTTGACATGATGGAAAAAATGGGCTATACGCTTAGCGAAAATATGCGCAAGAATATGTGGGCTACGGACTTCGGTTTGGGCGATTTCCCCGCGGTTGGAATGGGCGGCATTTTCTGGGTGCAGGAAAACAAGAAAAACGGACTTTTCGGACACGAAATTTTGCTCCTGCCAAATCAAATGCTTGTAGAACACTACCATGTTCCCGCAGACGGACTTCCCGCAAAGTGGGAATGCTGGCAGGCAAGAGCAGGAACTTCATACTGCTTTGGCGAAGCCGGCGAAGACATGTCAAAATATGACGTAAAAGTTCCCGAAAGCCAAAAGAAATACTTTACCCAAAATAAAGTCATAAAGATTTCAGCGGAAAAAGGCAACATCGCCCAGCTCAATCGACAAGAAGCAAGGCATAGCCAAATTGCCGGCCCCGAAGGCGCGATTGTAACAGAATATGGTGTTTTCCACGGCGACAATGCCCAAAGATTTACAAATCCGAACGTAAAGTTCTAAAAAATCATTCACAATTTAAATTTCCAAAGAGGCTCCAATACCGAGCCTCTTTTTTTTATGCCTTAGCTCCCTGCGCGCCAAATGCATTTCAGCAAAAGAATTCCTTGCGATTTATTTGACAATGCTTGCATATTGACCGCTTAAAAAATGAAACAATCTTGGCAAACTTTTCCATATTTATTTAAAGGATAGAAAGATAGCCGCATTTCCGCAAAAAGCGCAAAGTCTTCCGCCATAAGTCATTGATATTCAAATTATTAAAAGTTAAAATAAGATTGGATTTAAAATTTTGGCAAGAACAAAAAAATGCCAAAAGTATAAAATGCTTTCAAAATTCCCAAATAATTTATTGACATAACTTAAACCCGCACTATAAACTTATGATTTTAATAAACCTCTAATATATTCATATAAGGAAATAATGAATAAGACAATAATCACAACATCTGTTCTTGCATTGTTTGCGGGGGCATCTTGGGCCATAGAAAATAATGTTGTTTTTGAAAATAAAACAATAGAGCGCACAGGAGAATCCAATGTATTAATAAATGGTGGCTATGCATCAACTACTGAAGCTCTTACCGTAGACAGTCTTTCTTTCAAAGACAATTCTTTATCTACTACCGCTACGGGGGCCAATTCCGGAATCTTTGGAGGTGTTTATCAAGTAAAAAATTCTACTTTAGTTGTAGAAAAAGCAGATATTTTAAACAATGATTTACAAGCTACCGGAGGTTCTGCAAGCAGGATATATGGTGGAGTTGCTTATCTATC
>JAGBWO010000179.1 GCA_017629765.1 Opitutales bacterium
GGAGACTTTCACAATGCCTTCCTTAACCGCCTTCAAAATACCCTCGACCAAATTCATGGAAGTGTTATGCCCAAGCTCTACATACTCAAAGCCAAGCTCCGCGCACTTGCAAAGCATTTCGTATCCGTCGGCATAATCTTGGCGGAAATAGCTTGTTGAAAGCGCAATGACAGGTTTATTCGGCATTCTTACAGTCTTTAATATCGGCTCTTTTTCGTCAAACGCAAAATGAGCCTTTCGGCATTCAATTTTATTCGCGCCAAATATCATAAAAAAATTAAAAATCCCAATAAATATTGGGATTTTTAAAGGCGCAATGCTTTGCGGAAATCATCTTCCGCAAGCGGAAATTACGATTACATTGACATCCGCCGGCGAAACCCCCGATATGCGCGACGCCTGCCCGACTGTCAGCGGTCGAAACTTGTCGAGCTTTTGCGCCGCCTCGGTGCGGAGCCCTTTCAGCTTGAAATAGTCGGTGTTTTCGGGAATTTTAAGAGTTTCAAGCTTGTCCATGCGGGCAATTTGCTTCAACTCCCTGTCCAAATATCCCTTGTAAATAACCCTGTACAAAATTTCCGCGCGGGTTTCCGAAGAAAGCGTTTGAAAGTCCGAAGGGAGATTTTTTGAATAAGACTCGCCTTCGCGCTTCAACGCCATTCCGTCCTTCGAATTTTCCAAAATAGAACACCAATAAGCAACGTCTTCAATTTTCTTCTCGATGTTTTTTGCGCGGGACTCCCCTATCAAGCCGTACTTTTTGGCGTGCGGATAAAGCCTGATTTCCGCGCTCGTATGGTTTAAAAGCAGGCGGTATTCGGCTCGGCTTGTAAACATTCTGTAAGGCTCGAAAGTTCCCTTTGTCACCAAATCGTCTATCAATACGCCGATGTAGCTTTCGTGCCTGCGCAAAACCAAAGGCTCTTTGCCCAAAACCTTGCTTGCGGCGTTTATTCCCGCAACAAGCCCCTGCCCCGCGGCCTCTTCGTATCCGCTTGTTCCGTTTATCTGGCCTGCGCAGAACAAGCCTTCCACGATTTTCGATTCGAGCGTGGCTTTCAGCTGCGTCGGCGGGGCATAGTCGTATTCCACAGCATACGCCGGGCGAGTTATGCGGACATTTTCAAGGCCGGGAATTGTCTTTAAAATCTGCATTTGGACGTCGAGCGGCATCGAAGTGGAAAGCCCGTTTATGTACCATTCGTCGGTAAATCTGCCTTCGGGTTCGAGAAAGAGCCTATGCCCTTCTTTGTCGGCGAAACGCACAACCTTGTCTTCAATGCTCGGGCAATAGCGCGGGCCGACCCCTTCTATTTTTCCGCCGTACATGGCAGATTTTTTCAAATTGGCTTTTATTACGGCGGCCGTGTCGGCATTCGTATAGGTTTCGTAACACGACATCTGCTTTTTGGCAAATCCGTCAAAATTTGCCCATCTTTCCTGTTCCACGTGGAACATTCCGCCATCCCTCGTATCGTAAAAAGCGAAAAGCGTCGGATTTTCGTCGCCGGCCTGAACTGCGCACTTTGAAAAATCTATCGACGACGCCAAAACGCGCGCGGGAGTTCCCGTTTTAAGCCTTCCAAGCTCTATGCCGCAGGAAATAAGGCTTCCGGAAAGCCTGTTCGCGGCAAAATCCCCCATTCTGCCGCCTTCCGTCGTATTATGCCCGACATGCAAAAGCCCCCTCAAAAATGTGCCTGTGGTTAAAATCAGCGTTTCAGAATAGAAATTTACGCCTAAATTTGTGCCTACGCCCCTTATTTTTCCGTTTTCGGCAATTACAGATACAACTTCCGCCTGAAAAATATCCAAATTCCGCTGGCGTTCGAGAACGTTTTTCATTCTGAATTGGTACGCCTTTTTATCGCACTGCGCGCGCGGAGCCTGCACTGCGGGTCCTTTGGAAGCGTTCAAAACCCTGAACTGTATGCCCGAAGCGTCTGCGTTTATCGCCATTTCCCCGCCGAGAGCGTCGATTTCGCGCACGATATGCCCCTTTGCAAGCCCGCCGATTGCGGGATTGCAGCTCATTTGCGCGATTGTGTCCAGATTGCCCGTAAGCAAAAGCGTCGGCACGCCCATTCGCGCCGAAGCCAGCGCGGCTTCGACTCCCGCATGCCCCGCGCCGCAAACAATCACGCCGTAAGGTTCGTTTTCTCGCAATTTTAGCATTTTTTTATGTTTACACAGATTGGCTTTCTTTCAAGCCTAAATTGCGTATTTGCGCTTCCGCTTAAAAAAAAGTTCCACGTGGAACATTTTTTATCGCGCGAAAATTTACGGCTAAAATTTGCCGTACCGCTATCCGATTTTTAGCGGGAATTTCATTTAACCGCAATTTCGCGATTTAAGACGGAAACGGTTTTTCAAAACTTAAAAACTCTCCGCGCGGTTTTTATAATTCCGCTTTATCCGCAACTGCGAGCTCGGCAATTTTTATTTGCCGAGGCCATTCGCCATATTGCATATAAAAAAGCATAACAGCCCAAGAAAAAATCCTCCAAAATTTATATGTTTTGGCATTTGCAATTTTTTTCTTTTATAAAATTCGCCAAAAGATATTTATTTCGCGAAAGAAAGGCGAGGGCGTTTAAAAATCCAAAAAAGCAAAAAACACACAAATCTCATTCGTTTGAGAAATCGAGAAAAATATTTTTACAAGGCAACGCCAGCACATCCCTTTTTTGATTGATTTAAGGGGTTGTTTTTCGCGTTTTTCAAAAAAATCGCAATAAAATTTTCATTTTGGAGCAAAAATTCAAAGATAAAATATATACCTTTGTAAAAATCTAAAAAGGGCAGGGGGCAAGAAAGATTATGTGCAAAATTTTGGAAAAATTTTTTTAAAAGAGACGGCGCGTTTCCCCCAAAAAAATAACCCTTATTCATGGAAGATTTTTTATCGCGCAAAAATTTTATTTTCATAGTTCCACGTGGAACATTTTTATTGAGCAAAATAAAACGCAAAAAATAAAACTCCGCATTTCCTAAAAAACGCGAGAAGGAACACAAAAAAAGCGCGCATTTTTGCGCGCGCTTTAAAATGTTGTTTTTTATCTTATTCTTGCGAAGGCGCGGTTTCGGTTTTCCGCTCCGAAACTTCATCGGAAATTTCCGAAGCGGCTTCCTCTTCTTCGGAAACGCCGCCAGAAGCGGCGTCCGTATCCGCTTCTACCGCGTCCTCTTCAACAGTTTTGGGAGCGACTATCGGCTCGTCTTCAACGCCCAATACTATTGATTCGGCGTCGGAAGCTATAGTTTTTGCGCCTTTGTCTTTCGGCCTTGGAAGGCGAGGATTCGCCTGCAAGGCGCCGTCGGCGTATTCGACAACATAGCCTTCGGAAATGAGCCAGAGAAGGTCGTTTGAAACTTCCTTGATTTTTGCAAAATCTTCCGCGCTTATTTCGGAGGACTCAACCACCGAAACAGGATCGGAAACCGCGCCGCCTTCGGCCTCTTTTTTATGCTCTTCGGCCAATGTTGCGGCTTTTGAAACATCCTGAGGCGCCTGCAAACCCAAATACAAATAGGGCAGGGCGGAAGCTTTAACGCCTTGATTTTCCAATAGAAAATCGTAAATCTTCTGAGGCGTGTCGGACAAGCTGTCGCCCACAAGCAGGAACTTGCGCTTTACCGCGCACACAAATGCAAATCCCTTTGAGCCGCGTTTATAAATCGTAAATCCGCCCCTGCGAAGCCTTCCGCGCAAGTTGTTTGCGGTGACAATCGGGAAATGTTTTTGCTTTGACCATGCGGCTTCAAGGTTGCGGCGTATGCGGGAGCCAAAAGGAAGTTTTGCAATATCCGAACCGTGCATTCTGACCTGCTCGTAGCTTTTCACAAGCTCTCCCGATTTTTGTTCGGCAATGTAATTCATTGCGGCTTCGCGGGTTTCAAAAGTCGTTTCCGAATCTTTCAGCTTGTAAACCAAACGCTTTTTCATTTGCTCGAGCCACTGGGCGACCAGCGCTTCGTCGCGCACGGTTTCAACCGACGCCAAAAATTTGTCATAAGGCATTTTTGCAAATTTCTGCGCATGATATTCGCGCACATATTCGCCGTATTTGTGCCAATTAGGGGCGCCGAGCAAATCGCCCGAAAGAGCGCATCTGTTTACAACTTGAAAATTGCCTTTCGGGGCTTCGGCTTCGACTTCCGCCTGCTCGAACATTTCACCGAGCCAATATTCCAACGCGGACTTTTTCGCCGATTCTTCGTCTTCAAAGGGAATATTTGCCGGCTGAGCGCAATACAGCGGCTTTACTGTGCCGTCTTCAAGCGGAAGATTTTTTGCAAGAATTATGAACCTTTCGGGTTTTTCAAGCACAAGTTCCGCAATATCAAATAGTTGATAAGTTCTCTTTAAATGCTTCATAACATCCGCAAGCTTGGCAAACGGAGCGTCTTCCGGATAAAAAAGAACTTCCATGGAAAATACAAACGGAGCTTTTTTGGCGGGTTTTTTA
>JAGBWO010000180.1 GCA_017629765.1 Opitutales bacterium
CCGTTAATGCCAACTTTAATCATTATATTTCCTTATCTTATGGATTGTTTAAAAATTAAGTTTCCAAATATGGACTGCGCGGCAAAGCCTGTCAAGACAGTTTTTTATTGCCGCTTTTCGGTTTTTGAAAGGCGAAATTTTATTTTTTACGCGGCGGCTTGCCGTAGCGCATCAAAAACGGAACATCGCCGTCGGCGTCTTCGTCCGATGGAACGTCAAAAACGTAAAATGTTATGTTCTGGGATTTTATGAAGCTTATGTAGCGTTCGTAAGAGAGTTTCGGGCGGCTGCCGAGCGTATAAAATTTAAGGGGCACATCTTCAATGTCGTCGCTTTGGGGGAAAGACTGCTTTGCCGTTTCAAAGGGTTCCACTTTCAAAAGCTTGTTGCCTATGGCTACGCCGAAGGGCTTTTTTGAAAGGTTCACCACCGCAAAAACTCCCGCCCCGAGATTTTTTTGCGATATGTCTATCACTCTGTGCAAGATGCTTCCGTCCCTTTCGGAAAGGCATATCACGACGTCTTCTTTGTCGGATCCCATATTGACGGTCATTACAGGCGTATAAAGCGAGTCTTTGCCGTCCATCGACTTTTTGTAAAAAGTTATGAGCGGGGAATTGGAAAAGAATATGGTGTCGAGGCTTCGGGATGTGCTTGCTTCGATGGGGGCGAATGAATCACCCACGCGCACATGGTAGTTTCGGGTTTTGCCGTCCATTGAACGCAGGCGGTAGCTGAATTTGCTCGTCTTTTGGCTTTCCCATTCAAAATTTTGCGGAACATCCCTGCCGCGAAGGGCGTTTTGGGATTGCGCGAGAGATTCCGCCGCCGTAAACGCGGTCGCTGCCAATAAAAAAATTCTTAAAAAATACCTTAGCATGGATTAAAATTTCTGCTTGTTAAAATTTAGTTTTTACAGTCAATCAAATTACTTCCGATAAATCAAACTTTTTTTGTTTCAGTGTTTTTATTTTGCTCTTGCATATGCCGAAAAAACACATATAAATTAGAAGCGAAAAAAGAATGCATATTCATTTGTTTATTAGAACTTCAATCCCTTTATCTTCTATGAAACGCTTAAAGAAATCTCGAAATGCGGCAAAAAGAAAGGCATTTGCCCTTGTGCTTGCGATAGGCGCAATGGCGTTTATGGTATTGCTTACACTGACTTTGTCGGCAATCATAAGCTCCAAATTGCGCATCTTGAACGCGCAAAAGCAGGCGAGGGAAGCGAGGTCGCATGCCGTTTTGGGCATGAGCATTGCGATATCGAACCTTCAGCGCACTGTCGGCAAAGACAATGCCATCACCGTCCAGTCTTCAATTTTTGACCAAGACCCGGAAACCGTCAGGATAGACAATGTAAAAACTCCATACGTTGTCGGGACGTTCAACGTCAAAAAGGACGCTTCAAACCTCACTGCCCGCGAATTGCAGGACGAGCAGCGCGACTTGGTTGACGTCGTTAAAAACGGCGGCAACTCTCCGGAGGTTTCATGGCTTATTTCAGGCCAGAAGCGTTTGAAAAACCCAATATCCGAATCGCCCGAAGATTTGAGCGACGAAACCGTCACACTTGCGGAATACAGCCTTCTTACGGAATATCCCGCGGAATACGGCGGCAAAATTTCTGCCACCGACAAAACCGACAAAGTTGAAGTCAAGGCGGGCAAGGTTCGCTTTGAGGCAAACCAAGGGCAGTCGGGCGAAGGCGCGTATGCGTGGTGGATAAGCGATGAAAGCCAAAAGGCGAAGATAAACCTTACACGCCCCGAAATGTACCTCGACAAGGAAATGCCGAATGTTTCAAGCATTGCAAACCAGGCTCCTGTCGATCCGCGCGTTCCGCAAGTAATAAACACGAGTTTTATTTCGGAGCTTTCCGAATTGGGCCTCAGCCCGTTTGCGAGAAATTACAACGAGGAAAACTCAAAAAACATTGCAAAAATTTCCACTCTTGACGAGCTTCCGATAGTTGACGCCTCTTTGACCGAGTGGGCGAAAAACAACAAAGGCGACTATACCGCCGTTTCGGTGGGATTGCCCGTTGACGTCACCCAAGGCAGACTCAAAGAGGATTTGACCGTATATCTTTACACGGGCAAGGGGTTGAAAGACAATGACCCGATTATCCGCGGCGGCAACACCGAAAGCGACAAGGAATACACGGGGGTTGACTTCGGTTTGCGCTCCTACACCAAGCATTTGCCGACATTCGGGGTTTTGAGGAGCTTTGCGACTTACGCTCTCGATAAAACCACTTTCCAAGCGGGCGTGAACCCTCAGGCTCAGGTCATAAACACGTCGGCGTCGGAAAATACGCATGGCGTATATCCTATTGTTGAATCCGCTGAATGGATGCTTTTTCCCGCATACGACATCAATATTTCAAACAGAAACGCGACTTTTACATTAAATCCTCAAACGCTTAGCAGCTTCAAGCTGAACATAAACTACATCATGTATTTGCGCGTGGTTTTGCGCAATCCTTTCAATGTAACCATAAACCAGAGCAATTACATTCTGCGCATTGCAACTCCCATATCCGCGTATCTTTCAAGAGACGAAGGCAATCCGGAAATGCTCACGCGCTGGGTTCACCACTATTATGATTCCGCCGGCAAGGAACAGGAAAGATACATAAACGTAGTCTTTAAGGCTTCGCGCACCAATGCGGGGCGCGCTCCGCACTTTGCGGACTTTTTGGAAGACTATATGGACAACAATATGCCAACCATGAATTTCAATTTGCGAAGCATCAAGCTTCTGCCGGGCGAAAGCGTCGAGTTGTGCCAGCCTAAAATCGCGCTGGACCAAAACGAATTCAGCCCCGCGAAAGTTCAAAATTTGTCTTCGAGCAAAAATCTTTTGGAACCCGGCAAAATTCAGGTTTCCGACGGCTATTCGAGTCAATGGGCGGCTCTTCCGCAAAAATGCTTTAAAATATCGACCGATTTGAATTTGACCTTCAACGCTTCAAGGTCGAATATTCCCGAAAACATTTCCGAGTTTACTTTTGACGAGGCAAGCAAATGCTATAAGAAAAAGGTCACGATAAACGGGCAGGAAAAAGAGGAAATCATACGCCCGTTCATATATGACAAGTTTAAATCGAGCAACAGTTCCGTGGATGTTTCCGGAATAGGGGACGCGTTCGACGGCTGGCCTCTTTTTGAATTTGAGCAAAATACAAGCTCGGGCAGGTCCATTCCTTATAGATTTAACCTTACCGAACTTACTTCGTCTTCCGCAAAGGGCAGGAGCTATACGAGAAACGCGCTCGAGCTTCTCTCCTCGAACAAAAAGCGTCTCTGGAAGCACGACCTTACGGAGTGGACATCGGCAACAGGCGCAAATCCGAGCACTTATAACGGATCCGGTGGTCGCGACAAATCCCACAATTTCTATCGCCATGACGATAATCAGATGAACCCGTGGGGTATTGACAGCGTGTATTTCTCCGACGATGTCATGAAAGATTATATCGCCATTGTTCAGAACACATCGAAGTTTTTTGACACCACTTTGAAATTCGGCGTAAACGGCGGCCATGATATTCCGCTTTTCTACAACAAGAACAACAATTCGGTTCATATAAATAATTTGCTCGATAAATCGAGAATATTGTTTACTATCCGCAGGCCGAACTGGAATTCCATATTTAATGGTATTTTATCATCTTACAACTATCGCGCAAACCAGCTGATAGACAGCGACTATCTGAATGACCAGCATGTAATCCGCCGCTCATGCACAAACGCCACTGTCGGCATGCAGGACTGCGGTTCGGCTTCCAGATACGCGAGCTATTTCTTCGGGCAGAAGGCAAGCACAGGCTACCATACGTGGTCCAACAGAACTTATCCTGTTGACGGCATGAAAGCTTCCGACAACAGAACGCTGAGCGGAAATTATACCAACCACTACGGCTTGCTTTCCCCCATATCGGGCGCGGGAAAGCATGACTACGACGGTTTGATTTTTGCGCCGTTTGATTTGCCGCGAAAGGAAACCGACTTGATGAGTTTGGCGCATTTCAGGCATGCGAATTTGTCGCCGATGCCTTGGCAGCCCTCGTACGCTTTTGCGGAATCTTATGCAAGCCCCTTCTTGCGCCGCCAAAACATTGTGGAATTCAACAAGGGAAATGAAAACATATCTTCCAATCCCAATTATTCTCAGTGGGACTATATTTACGACAACGAAACCATTGATATTTCCTATCTTTTGAATGCGTCGATGTGGGACAGGTTCTTCCTTTCAACCATTCCGCAAAACAGCGAGGCGTTTACTCCGATGGCGGGCATGCGCATGCCGAATACCCGTCTGTTCCTGACTTCGATTCCTGAAGACACAAAAGATTTGAATGCATCTGAAACGGCGTTTGAGGAAGCGGCGTCGCATATCGGCATCGACGGCGCGTTCAACGTGAATTCCACTTCTTACGAAGCTTGGCGCTCCGTTTTGGGCGGGCTTTTGGGGGTAAAGCGCAGAACCTTGACAAACGGAACCATCAATTCGGATGGCGACCGTTCGGAAGATTCCGACGAGTTCAAAATGCCGAATCCCGGCGACTTGAATCCGCTCACAATCCCCGAAGAAGGCAAACACTTCTCTTATATAGACCTAAGCGTCGGCAGAAGAATAAGCGAATCCGAAATCGATATGCTTGCCCGCGAGATTGTTGCGGAAGTTAAGCGCAGAGCTCCGTTCTTCAGCCTTGCCGACTTTGTCAACCGCAGGCTTGAAGAATTTACGAGCGAAAACGACAAGGATGCGAACTATCTTTCAATGATGGGAACTCTTGCCGCCGCAATCCGCAGAAGCGAGCATATTGAGGACCGTCCGAACTTCTTCTTTAACGACAGCTCGATGGAAGAATATTTCAATCAGGTCAACGGCAAAAACGGCAATTCTGTTCGTTGCGTGCTTGCAAAATACGTAACTTGCTACGATAACCGCACGGGCACTCCCAACCAAATCGGTCCCGGACAGCAGGGAAGCTGGCGCGATATCGGCGAGCAGCTTCGCGAGGCAAAGCGCGAATTCTTTGACGCCGCCTTGCAGGTTCCGCATAATGAAACCAATGCACAGGCATGGAGCACGCGCGGCGCAAGAGGCCTGCTAAACCAAGCTGACTTGTTAAGCGCTATCGGCCCCGTAATCACTGTAAGAGGCGATACGTTTGTTGTAAGGGCTTATGGCGAAAGCAAAAACGCGCTTATGGGCAACACGTCAAAAGCCTACTGCGAAGCGGTTGTGCAGCGCACGGCAGAGCCTGTAAGGTCGGGCGACGACAAAGTGGCTCCTGAAAGCGAATTCGGCAGAAAGTTTAAGATTGTGTCGTTTAAGTGGCTAACAAACGCGGAGCTTTAATCGCAGTTTTTAAAATTCAAAAAGCGCGCATTAAAAAGCGCGCTTTTTTTATTTGTTTGAAATATTCAGAACAAGAAATTCGTTTTTTGTGCCGATTCTGAAAGGAGGCCCCCAGAGCGAAATTCCCGAACTTACGAAGCAGTGGCAGGAGTTTATTTTTTTGTATCCGCAATCAATCTCAAAGAGAAGTTTTGTAATCAAGTTTAGCGGAAATATTTGTCCGCTATGCGTATGGCCGCTGATTTGGATATCAAAACCCAAGTTTGCCTTGTTTTGCAGATTGTGCGGCTGATGGTCTAAAAGAATGGACGGCAGCTTGCGATTTAGCAGCTTGGCAATTTCGTTTTCCCTTTGCGTTTTTTTGTTTGAAAAGTCGTCAAGGCCCGCAATTTGAAGCCCGTTTTCAAGCATTGCAATTTTGCCTTTCAAAAGTTTTATGTTGGAGGCTTTGTAAAACTCTTCCGATTCTTTTTCTCCCGCAAGATATTCATGGTTTCCAAAAACCGCGAATACTCCCATCGGCGCGTTGAGTCCTTTTAAGATTTCCGAAATTTTGCGCTTGTCCAAAATATTGACATTGTCGTCAATCAGATCGCCAGCAATCAAAATCGCGTCTGGTTTTTGGGCGTTTATTGCCCTTGCCATTTTCTCGATTTTTTCTTTGCTTGAGCCGTAGCCCAAATGAAGGTCGCTTGCCGCCGCGATTTTTACGGGAAAGTCCATTGGCTTTTCGATTTTTAAATTGTATTCCCTTATTTCAAAATTGCGGTTTTTTATAAAACCGAAAATCAAAATGGCTATTGTTGCGGCGAATGCGGCAAAAAACGCATAGGGAATTTTTACGCGCAATATGTCCAAGAAGCCGAAAAACAAAGAGATAAGCGAAAAATAAAATATAAAGCCGATCCATGCGGTGGAAACGGTAAAAAGCCCCTGCAATGCAAAAGAGGGGACGTCGAGCTTGCGCATAAAAAAATAGATTGGAAACGACAGCGAAAGCGCCGCAAAAACGAAGGCAAAAATACGGTTTTTAACCAAAATGTCGGGAAACTGGAAATAGGAATAGGCGCATGCCGACAGGAACGCGAACGCTATGCCGGATAAAATCAGGGTCTTCATAAAATTAAAAAGACGCCAAAAGTTTTCTTTTGGCGTCTTTTGTGAAATTAAGGCATTACTTGTTTTTGGCCGCCTTCGGGCATTCTTTATTTGCGGGGCAATCCTTCTTCGCAACAGGGCATTCTTTCGCCTTTGGGCAGGATTGCGCCTTTGCGGGGCATGCTTGCGCCGCGGCAGGGCAATTTTTTGCTTGCGGGCAGGCGTTGCAAGGTTTCGAGCAGCAAGCTGTGAGACCGAAAAGCGCGAATGCCGCAATGGATGTCATTAAGATTATTTTTTTCATGGTTTTTCCTTTTTTTGGGTTTCTAAAAAATATTATTTTACTTCTTCGTACTTTTTGCCGGTTTTTTAACGGATTTTTTGGACGCTTTTTTGCCCGGCTTGCCTTCTTTCTTGCATTTGCATTCGCCTTTTGCGTGGTGGCTTCCGTCGCAGTCTCCGTTATGGCAGGAGCATTCGCTGCTTTCATCGCCGCCATGGCAATGGCATTTATGCTCTCCGTGCCCGCCGCAACAAGAGTGGTGTTCAAATTCGGGGACGTCTTCGCCCCTTGCAAAGCACTTGTCGGCGTATTCGGCGGGGGTGTCGCAGCAGGCAAAGCCCATATCTTGGAAATATTCTTTGTGCGCTTGTGCGACTTCGAGATATTTCACCGCCCAGTCGCGGATTTTTGAACGCGCCTTCAAGTCCATTGTCTTGACTACTTTTGCGGGAACTCCCATAACCACGCTGCCGTCGGGGATTACCGTGCCTTTGGTGACGAGGGCGCAGGCTCCGATTACGCACTGGTTGCCTACTTTTGCGCCGTCCAAAACCGTTGCCCCCATTCCGATTAGCGTTTCGTTGCCGATTTCGCAGGCGTGCAGGATTGCTCCGTGCCCCACGGTTGTATAGTCGCCTATTTTCACGCCGTAGTCGTCGGCAAGATGCACCATTGTGCCGTCTTGAACGTTGGAGCATTCGCCGACTTCTATTGAATTGATGTCGGCCCTCATCACAACTCCGGGCCATATGCTTGATTTTGCCCCCACTTTGACGTCGCCTATTATGACGGCGTGCGGGCTTACGTAGGCGTCGGGGTGAATTCTCGGGGACGATGCGAAATATTTGTCGAGGCGTTCTTTTGTTGTCATATGGAAATTATTTTTTTGGAAAAAATATCTTTCTTTAATTCGAGAAGTCAAGCCGATATTATTATTGTAAAGCGGATATTTTTTTTCTTTACAACTATACTTTACAGTACTAATTTTTTTACAAATTTTTTAGACGGGGGGCTTTTCTAAGGTTGCATAAGCGTTTCGATTTTCGGCGCTTTCAGTCTTTAATCGGCTTAATCGAGAAAATTTAATATAAAACAGAGGATAAATTATGAATGCTAAATTCTATACAAGAAGAGGGTTTCTGAAAACTTCTTTCTTCGGAGGGGCGGGGCTTTTGATTGCCTCGAATATGTTTGCGCGCGAATGCCTCGCGCCGAACGGCAAGATAAATTTGGCGATTATCGGCTGCGGAAAGATGGCCGACGGGCATATCGGCGGATTGGTTCATTCGCCCCTTTGCAAGATTGTGGCGGTTTGCGACGTCGATTCCGCGCGCACGGAGTATCAGAAAACGCGCATTGAAAGCGAATACAAAAGGCGCGGAGACGCCGCTCCGGACGTAAAGGAATACAAAGACTTCCGCGAACTTTTGGCAAATCCGTCCGTTGACGCGGTGTTGATTGCAACGCCCGACCACTGGCACGCCATTCCCGCAATTTGCGCCGTGAACGCCGGCAAGGCTGTGTATTGCGAAAAGCCTTTGACTTTCACGGTCGAAGAAGGCAGAAAGCTTGTAAATGCCGCAAAGCGCATGGGTGTTCCCTTCCAAGTCGGCTCCCAGCAGCGCAGCTCTGCGGAATTTAAGCGCGCCGCGCAGCTTGCCCGCAACAAGTATTTGGGCGAAATCAAAGAAGTTTATGTAAGCGTAAGCCCCGGCAACGCGACTCCGCGCAACTGGAAAATCGAAGAATGCCCAAGCACGGTTGACTGGGATTTCTGGTGCGGTCCGGCTCCCTACAATCCATATTCGAGCCAGCTGCTGCCTAAAATCGACCCGAAGGCGAAGAAGCCCCACGAAGCTTACGGCTGGAATTCATGGCGCCACCACCTCGACTACGGCAACGGTTCTCAGGCCGACTGGGGTGCGCACCAGTTCGACATCGCCTTGTGGGGGTTAGGCTTGGACGGCAAGGGCATCAAGTATATCGAGCTTACGGACAAGCAGGATATGCCCGGCGAAAAACACTGGCGCATGTACCGCTATTTGACAGAAAAAGGCATTCCGATTTACAGGGGCAACCATCCTGCAATCCCGAAAAGACTGCACGGGGGATTGACTTTCGTGTGCGAAAAAGGCTTGATTTCCGCGGCGCGCGGACACTTCTGGTCCGACCGCGAAGCGTTGGAATCGGCAAAATTGAGAGACGACGACGTTTCGTTGATATCTTCGGAAGCGCACAAGGAAAACTTCTTGAACGCAATCTTGAAGGGAACTCCGCTTGCGGCTCCCGCCGAAGTCGGCCATTCCACCGGCACTCTCTGCATAATCGGCAATATCGCATACAATTTGGGCCGCAATCTTGAATGGGATTGGAAGTCCGAAAAATTCGTAAACGATGCGGAAGCCTGCAAATTCCTCTCCCGCCCGAATCGCGGAGAATGGGCAGCATACTAATAAACAAAGGAGATTTTTGAATATGAAAAAGACACTCTTTACTCTTTGCTTTTTGGCTGCGGCATTCTCTTTTGCCGACAATCCGAATTCAAAACAGGCATCTTCCGACGAAATTTGCAACGCGATGCAGGATATGCGCTCATACGACTGGGGGCAGCCGTCGGGAAAGCTTGAAAGCTATTTGTATCCGCTCTACCGCACTTCAACTGCCGATAAAAAAGAGGCTGTCGCCATCGAAAAGAAGGCTGTCGAAGAATTGAAAAGCGGGCAGGGGACAACGCGCTACAAGGAGCTTCTCGGCGAAACTTTGGCAATCTGCGGAGTTTCTTCAACGGCAAACGAACTTGCGGAAATAGTCGCAAAAAGCTATTCAAAGGAAGAAAACCGCCGCTGGGTCGAACGCGTCATGATTGCTCTTGGCAGAGCTTCGGATAAAAACGCCAAAGACGCCCTCTTGAAGCTTGCGGGCATGAAAGGCTATATTTCAATCGACGCCGTTTCCGCGCTCGGATCCCGCGGAGAAGCCGACAAGGAAATCGCGAAAATGCTCGCAGCTGCGGGCAAAGACAAGCATAAGTATTACGCTTGCGTCGCGGCTCTTGCGCGAATTTCCTCTCCCGCCTCTATCAAGGCTCTTTTGACGGCAATGTCGAAAGCTTCCGATCCCGCAATGAAGCTTGCGGCGGGGGAAGCATTGATTTCTTCGGCAAGCTCTTCCAAAAAAGCGGCAAAACAGCTGGAAGACTGCGCGAACAAAATTTTGTCGGACTCAAAGGCGTCCCTTCCATTGCAGCTCAATGCCTATTCCGCTTTGGCGAGGCTTGGCAAGGCTCCCGCACCAAAATCGAAAGATTTTCTCATTGCGGCGATAGACGTGTTCGGCTCGAACAAAAAGCTTGCGGCTCCGTCTTTCTTGGATTTTGCGAAGCTTGAAGAGCCGGAGCAGGCTTTGCTCGTGCAGGCTTACGCGCGCAGGGGCGACGGTTTTGACAAGATTATAAAGCTGACCCCCAAATCGGCTCCGCTTGCGGAAGCTATCGCATTTGCGGCGTCGAGAATGGGCAGCGAAAAAGATTTCGAGCGTCTTGCGTCTTTTGCGCCGCTCTTTTCGGGCGACAGGGAAAAGGCTGTCCTTGCCCAATATATAAGCGAAATCAGGGCGGGCGGAAAGCTCTTGAAGCTTTCGGATCTCGCAAAGAACTCCAAGAGCGAGGATGAAAAGAAGGTGCTTTTGATGGCAACCGAAAACCTCGATTCTTCGAGCGTTGCCGACACTCTTTTGGGTGTCGTGAAAAACGGTTCAAGCGACGAAAAAATCGCCGCATTGAAAACTTTGAACACGGCTCAGTCAAAGAACGCCTATGTGTTCGTAAAGGTTGCCGAGCTTTTCCCGAGCTTGAAGGGCAAAGAAATTCAGGCGGCGCAAAGGCTGCTTGTAAATCTTTCCCGCGTGTCTTGCAACGAACAGATGTTCAAGGCGGCCATGGCCCAGTACAATCAGGCGTCCGATATGAAGACAAAGGGATTTTTTGTCCGCTTTGCCGCCCCTTGCGGCACGGCTGAGGCTGCGGAATTCCTCGCAAAAGTGTACGCCGACGGCTTGAAAAACGAAGCCTTGCGCGAGTTTGCCGGCTTTAAAAACGAAAATGCCTTTGAAGCCTTGAAGAAAATCGAAAAACTCGATTCTTCAAACAAGGAAAAAATACGCGAAGTCGGCATAGACATCGTACATCAAAACGGCTTGGTTAAATCGCCTTATGTGAAATACATTTCATCAACCGCGATGAATGCCCGCGAAAAGAATTTGGCTACAACATTGGAAATGCCGAAGCTTTCCCATCTGGATGTCATTAGCTTGCCAAACGGCATTAAAGGGCGCGCAACGCACGGCGCCGGCATATTGAAACGCGCGTTTGACGACGATATGAATTCCCGCTGGTCGAGCGACGGCCCCCGCGAACCCGGCATCGCAATTTTGCTTGAAATGCCTGATTCGCAAGCTGTAAAGGGAATAGAGCTTATGCTTGGCTCTTCCAGAAACGACAGGGTCTTGGACCCCAAGGTTTTTGTCGGCGACGAGTTGAACAATATGCGCAAGCTTGAATTTAACTATGAAAAAGCGGCTTCAAGCGATATTTTGAAATTCAAGAAGCCGGAAACATTTAAGTACGTTTGCGTTGTAAACACAAAGGCTTCCGGCGGAAACTGGTCTATCCACGAAGTGAAAATTCAAAAGTAGCCTGAGGCTTTGGCTTTAAATTTTGGCGGCGCAAAACAATGCGCCGCTTTTTTTATTCCGGTAGATTTTTACAAAAAACGGATTTTTTTGAAAATTTGTTTGCAAAATGAAAAAAAGTTTCTAAGTTTATTTTCATATTTTTAGTAGTTCAGTAGTTTAGTTTATTCGAAACAAAAAAGGCGGTCTGATTTTCAGGCCGCCTTGCTTTTTTTCGGTATTTAAAAGTTAAAATCGGGCTTGTTCCAATATGCCGCGGGGCGGTTGTGCGCCGATGTGAAAGCCTTTCTGGCAAGCTCAAAATCCGTTTCGTTTTCTATGATTAACGCGGGAGCGAACGCGCTTGCGCTTTCGCGGGGAAGAATTGTTTTGCAGTTTAGCTTTTTTATATTTTCCGATTTTTCAAAATCTGAAATCATATTTGCGCGCTTCTTTAAAATTTCGGATACATTCAATTTTTTCAGCATCTCGAACGAATAGGGGCTTATTCGGCAAACCGCCTTTGAGTTGAACAGTTTTTCCTCCCCTTTCATAAACAGCTTTCTGTAAGCTTTGTCGCCAATGCCTTCGGTTTTTTTTGCGAAGGTTTTTAGGGACATGGCAGAAAGTATGTCGCCCGCGAAATCGGGCATTGAAGAGCTTGGCGAAAGGGCTATTTTGCGCGGCTTTTCATCTTTTAGCTTCAAGTATGCCCCGTCGGGGATAGGCAAAATTTTACGCAGGCTCGCAAAGACGCAGTTTGCGGCGGAACTTTTTGCCCAGTCTGAAAACGGGGCGAATGTCGCGTCTAAAATAGAAAATATTTTCGGATTTTTCAAAATCCAGCTTTCAATTTCGGATTGGTTGGAGGCTCCGAAAAAGTCCATAAATAAAACGGCGTCGGAGGGGTTGGGATTTAGATTTTCGACGCTGTCTGCGCGGTAGCGTTTTACTTCAAAAAAGTCCTTGAAAAATATCGGCAGGGACGGGCAGATTGGGTCGGGCAGCCATATTGTTTTCGCCCCGAAATTTTTTATGGACGGAATCGCGGAGCGTGCCGCGCTCCTTCCCGACGCATATAGTTCCGCGCCTTTTAGCAAGTCGAAAAAAGTTTCGCCGCCTCCCAGTTCGTTTTCTGCGGGAAGCTCCAAATAGCAGTCGAGCGGCGACAATGCTTTCATTTTACGAATTGAAATCCTCCGCGCTTCCGAGATTGTTTTCCAGCATAAAGGAGGCGAAGTCCTGCGGAATATCCGCTTTTATCACGAGGTTCGGATAGATTTTTGAGAAATCCAAAATCCATGCATGCAGGGCTTGGCGCGGCATGAGCATTTTTTTCATGTCGTCTTGGGTCATTCCGTTTTCTATGAAATTCAAATAGACGTTTTCGTCGCCTCCGTAAATTTTATCCCCTACAAGCCTCATATTTATCCATTCCGCGTGCGCCCGTATTTGATGCTTGCGCCCCGTGATTATTTCGACCTCCGCAAGCGTAAGCGGAACGGGGGTTGATGTAGTGCGGATTGGAACAAAAAGCGTTTCCGCCGTTTTTGCGGAGCCTTTGTCTATTGCCGCAATCTGTTTTACGACGACGTTTGAATTTTTATCGTCGGCAAGCGGCTGTGTTATGACATATTTGCCGGGCATATTTCCGCGCAAAATTGCGAGATATTTTTTGCCGACGAGCTTGGATTCTATCGCCTTTTGAATAGTGCTTGCGCTTTTCTTGTCTTTTGCGAAGACCACCGCGCCGCTCGTTTCGCGGTCGAGGCGGCTTACAAGATGGATTGTGTCAAGCTTCGTAAGTTCGCGCATTGCCCCGACAAGGCTCGACAAGGGGCCGTTTTTCGACGGGTGGCAGACGAGCCAGCCGGGCTTGTTTACGGCGATGATTTTTTCGTCCTCAAAAATTATCCAAGTTTTAAGCTCGTCCAAATCCACGAGCTCGGGAGTTTTTCCGAATTTGTCCGTCATATTTTTTGCGCTTCCGTCAACGCCACGCATCCGAAGGCGAATGTTTTTGTTTTCGCGTTTTTAAATCCGCAGCTTTCAATGAGTTTGTTCAGCTCTTTTTTGCGCGGGAATGCCCTTGTGGTTTTTGCCAAATATTCGTAGTCGGATTTGTCCCCGCCAAAGCGAGCCGCAATGCGCGGCACGAACTGTTCCATAAAAATGTTTTGCGCCCATTCAATGCATTTTGGCGCGCGCGCCACTTCCAAAATGAACAGACCTCCGTTCGGCTTCAAAACCCTTGATATTTCCTTTAAGCAGATTTCCCTGTCCTTGAAGTTTCTGAACCCGAATGCGATTGTTATCGCCGAAAATTTTTCGCTTTCAAATTGGAGATTTGCGGCGTCGGCAATCTCGAACTTTACATTGCAGGGGCTGTACGCATTCAATATTTTAGATTTCGCAAGGCCGAGCATTTCGGGGCAGAAGTCGGCGCAGGTGATTTTCTGTTGGGGGGATATGCCCAAAATGCTCATTGCAACATCTCCACTTCCGCAAGCGAGATCGAGTATTTCCCCCGCCCCCGCGCATTTTACAGCCGCCATTGCAAGGGTTTTCCGCCAGCGAACGTCCATCCCGAAGCACATCGCGCGGTTTATTTTGTCGTAAGAAGGCGCGACGCGGGCAAACATTTTGCCGACGTCTTTCGGATTTCTGGTCTCGGGGCTTGCAATCTGCATTGTCATAAAATAAAAGGTTTTTGCCCATAAAAGTCCAGTTTAATGCAAAAAAACCTGACAATTTTATAATGAAATGAAAAATATTTTGTTTTCTCTTGAAAAAGCTCCGATGCAATGCCATATAGAAACATCTTTTTTATAAAAGGGATATTGTAAAAATATGCAAAACTTAACAAAACGAGAAATTGTACAGAAGATTTATACGACAAAGCCTGAATGCCGCAATGGCAGCGTGCTTCAAAACGACGTCAAGGATATCGTTCAAATGACCTTGGACACGATAGTGGAAAGTCTTTCTTCCGGCAGAAATGTTGAACTTAGAAATTTCGGCGTTCTTGAAGTGCAGGTGCGCAAGCCGCGCGTCGGCAGAAATCCGACGATGCCGCAAAACGACGTTGTAATTCCCAAGCGCGCAATTGTGAAATTCAAGTCGGGCAAGGAATTGAAGGCGGCCTTGAAAAAGCTTGATTTGGGCGTTGTGGAAAACGCGCGCCAGTCGAGGGCACGCAAATAAGCCTATGTTTAAGACACTGCCCGGATTCAGAGAGTTTTACCCGGAGGATTGCGCCAGAAAATCCGCCATGTTCGATGTGTGGAAAAAAACGGCGCGCTCTTTCGGCTTTTCGGAATTTGAGCCTCCTGTTTTGGAGTCTCTCGATTTGTTCACTGAAAAATCGGGCGAGGAAATCCGAAGCCAGCTTTTCGAATTTACCGACAAAGGCGGAAGGGAAGTCGCCCTGCGCCCTGAAATGACGCCGTCTCTTGCCAGAATGGTGGGAGCGCGGGCGGGAGGCATACGCCGCCCGGTGAAATGGTTTGCAATAGGCGAAAATTACCGCTATGAACGCCAGCAAAAGGGCAGATTGCGTGCCTTTTACCAGTTCAACGCCGACATATTGGGCGACGAATCAATTTCGGCGGACGCTGAAATAATTGCGCTTTTGATTGAGTCTTTGCGCTCTTTCGGGCTTTCCGAAGACGAGTTCAAACTTCGCTTGGGCGACAGAAACTTGTGGGTTCTGTTCCTCGAAACTTTGGGGATTGGCGAAGACCGCATAGCCTCTGTTTTGTCGGTGGTCGACAAGATTGAGAAAGTCCGCCCCGAAGCGTTTTCGGAAATGATGGCGGAAGCCTTGTCGGGTTCCGGTCTTTCGGCGGACGAAGTTTCTTCGAGCTGCAAGAAGTTTGTTGCAATCGACAGCGTTGAAAATTTGGAGGCTGCGTTTTCTTCTTGCAGCGAAGATTTCAAGTCGAAAATCGAAGCCCGATTGAACGACTGGCGCAATTTGCTTTCAATCCTGAATTTGATGGGCGTCGGCGGCTTTGTCAAAGTCGATATGGGAATTGTTCGCGGCTTGGCTTATTATACAGGCTTTGTTTTTGAGGCTTTTCAAACGGTAGGGACGGGGCGCGCCCTCGCAGGCGGCGGCAGGTACGATGCGCTTGTGAAAAAGCTCGGCTATCCCGATATGTGCGCCGTAGGTTTCGGGATGGGGGATGTGACCGTCGGAGACTTGCTTGAACTTACAGGCAAGCTTCCCCAAACAGACGTTTCGCCCGACGCCTATGCGATTATTGGATCACAGTCGCTGCTTCCGCGCGTTTTGCCGATAATATTCGAGCTTCGCAGAAGCGGAGTGAAAGTCGATTATCCGTTTAAAATTTCGGGCTTTGGCAAACAATTTAAAATGGCGGACGCTGTTGGCGCAAAATTTGCCGTGATTTTCGGCGAAGACGAATTGGCAAAAAATTCGGTAAAAATTAAAGACTTGAAGCTTGGAACGGAAACGGAAGTTGAAATTTCCAAACTTTTGCCTTTCTTTCAAAAATAAATTTTTGCGATTTCAAGTTTTGTGCTTGCAAGACGCAAAATAATCCGCACATTTATCTACTTTAAAAAACGGGTTGGTAGCTCAGTGGTCAGAGCAGGCGACTCATAATCGCTTGGTCGTGGGTTCAAGTCCCACCCGACCCACGTTTTTTTATTATCAGTAAAAATTCGCAACGGAATTTCCGTTGCGAATTTTTTTGTACTTCAATATCCGATTTTTGTTTTTTTGTTGAAAAAGTTTTTTTAAGATTTAAATAACTTTCTGAATAGTGGAGATATATGAAAATCTTTGGAATGTTTTTTGTGGCGTTTTTTTCTTCGATGCTTTTTTGCGCTGATTTGAATGCAAAAATAAGTCGTATAATAAATTCTTCAAATTCCATAACACAAAAAATGGCGGTCTTCGATTTAAGAGCGAAAATCGCCTTTGTGTCCGGCAGTGTCCCTGAGCTTTCTGATTCTTCCGAATTATTGAAAAATTCGATTGTCATTGGGCGTCCGGACGAAAATCCGAATTTGGGCGAATTTTCGGACGATGCCGCCAAGCTATCAAAAGGCGGATACATTATAAGAAAAATAGCGAATGGTTCTGTTGCGGTTGTCGCAAACGATGATGAAGGGGTTGTAAACGGCGCAAACGCCCTGTTAAGGCAGATGGGATATGGGTTTACGCTTGGAACGCAATTTACTCCGTCAAAGCTAAATGAAAAAATCGAAGATGCGGTAAAGTCTCCCAAGCTTGGCGTGAGGGGATTTTTGCCGTGGTACAATTTTTTCAACAGTCCCACAACTTGGGACGAACCCGACCATAGGGCTTTTGTTGACGATGCCATGGCGTTGGGCGCGAATTTCATCGGCTTTCACAACTACAACGGAGAGCCCCTATGTGGATATGTTGATGAAAACAAAAAACTCGTGAAAGCGGGGCGTCTGCTTTCCACAAAATATCCGACTTGGGGAACTCATCCCTTGAAAACCGAAGATTTCGGTTTCGGAACAGACAAAATCTACTCCGGAGATTATTTCGGGGCAGGCACTTCAAAAATAAAAGATGATGCCAAAGCCGTTTTGGCGGAGCAGGACTTGGTGGCGAAAATGCTCGCCTATGCGGACAACAAAGGGGTGAAAACCTGTATCGGATTTGAGATAGGGGAACACCACAACACTCCGATCCCGACGGACGAGGGCGATATGAAGATTTTTGTAAACAGGCTGCGCCATGTCGTAGAGAAATATCCGAATGCAAAATATGTATGGCTTTGGCTTCCCGAAGCTTCGGGGCTTGCGGGAATGTCTTGGGGAATAGGAGGCTCGAAAAATGCCAAGCAATCGCTTGCCCTTTATGCAAACAATTCGCTTGATGTTTACAAAATGATTGGCGGCTTTAACGAAACTCTTGCGCGCCACGGAGCATACGACAAGAGTTCTGGCGGGGAATTGGGCAGGACAATGCGGGCAATCTGCCTTGAACAGTGCGCGAAAGCCGCCTTAAAAGTTTTGTCGCAATACGAAAATCCGCCCAAACTTGTCATGAGCGGATGGGGCGGCGATACTTATCTTGGCGCGGATTTATATTTTGACGGCTTGAATAAAACTTTGCCGAAAGACGTGGTGTTTTCCGCCCTTGAACACATTTTTCCCCGCCCCAAGATAAGCGATGTTTACGGTACTCTAACAGGGCGCGAGGTTTGGCCTATTCCCTGGCTTGAAAATGACGGCGACCAGTGGCAGCCTCAGCCGTGGGTAAAAACTTTCAAAGGTTTGATGGAAGATTTGTATGCGAAAAATTGCGACGGCGTGCTTGCCATACATTGGCGCACGCGATGTGTCGGGGAAGCGTTCCAATATTTGTGCGACAGCGCGTGGAACGGCGCAATGCCGATTGAAAACTTCTTTTTGAATTATGCCAAAACCCTCTACGGGGATGAAAACACTGCCCAAATGGCGAAAATCCACGAAGATTTGGACGCGCTACCTTACAGATGGCTTGGCGGAAAGGGGCAGAAAGAATGCGGTTCTTTCGAGTGGGGCGAAGTCGGGGATAGTAAATTTTTAGACAGGCTTTTGGAGATAAAATCGAGAATAAAAAAATTGAAGTTTAAAAATCCGTCGGCTTTGGAAAACGCAAACTGGCTTTTGGCGCGCATTGATTGGACTGTCGCTTATCGGGAAATGACCGTGCATTCTCTTGTTGCTCAAAGCGCCATTAAGCATGGCAAATACCAAGAGGCGCTTGCAGAGCTTGCAAATCCATGCTATCCCAATGCGTTTAGAACTTACGCAAAAAGGATTTCCACAAGGGGCGAATATGGCGTTCTTGCGACAGTGAATACCAAGGCGTATGTTGACTGGCTTAAAATGCGTGAAACGGTCGAAAATGCTTTGGGCAAAAAATTAAAGATTGCTGACTGCGCTTGGGTTATTGAAAAATCCGATAGGTTTGTCTCGCTTGCAAGGCGCATTACGAGCATTGAAGCAGGAGCGGATTTTGAAATCGAGCCGATTGTTTTCGGGGGTGGAGATGCTTGGATTTTTTATCGCAAGCTTGGCGAAAAGTCTTGGAAGTCGAAAAAATTGGAAGAAAATCATAATTGGGTAAAGCATATAAAAATTCCCGCTTCGGAAATAGGGGATGTCGGCATCGAGTATGCTTTCGGGTTTTCAAAAAGCCCGCGGATTGCAAATAAACATCTGCTTTCGGTCGCTCCTAAAATCGAAATGGCTGTCCGCGCAAAAAAGAATGTTTCTTTTGACGACGTAAAGTTGGAGGCGAAAGCGCAAAAAGGGAAAACCTCTCCCATTATGCTCTCATGGAACGACATTAAAAATGCAGAGTACTACAAAGTTTATCGGGACGGCGAGCTTCTTTGTTCCACGGCGTTTAATTATCTGCCCGATTCTTCCCCGAATAAGAGCGGATTTTATGTTGTTGAAGCTTTTAACAGAAACGAAAAAGTCGCCCAAAGCGAAGCCGCGCCTTACGAAATGCCAAATATGCCCGTTGGCGAAAAACCGCGCGTTAAAATCGGGCAAAATCCTTCCGGCGTTGTTTTGAAAATCTCCGCCCCGAAGTCCGATGCGGCTGTCAAATGCAGAATTTATAAAAGCGGGAAACGCGCAAGAGCCGAGCGTTTGAAAAACGAAATTCTTGAGCATGTCGAAGCTTCGCAGCCTTTGAATGTTCCCGAATATATGCTTTGCGAACTGCCCTTGAACGGTGAGAACGAAGCGTTTTTCTTTGATGAAACTTCGGAGGGAGATTGGGTTTATAAGGCGGTGTTTTTAAACGCCCACAATGTCGAAGGCAAAAATTTTGAAGAAATAAAAATCATCCACAAAAAGACACCACAAACGCCTCTTGTCAATCTTCCGCTTACAGAAAGACCAAAGGGCGCAAAAGAGGTCGGGGTTGTTAAATATACTTCGGAAGGCGCGGATTTCAGCGGCGGATACGTCGTTTTGCCAAACATAAAGCCGAAGTTTGGCGCGGGGCTTAAAATCGAATTTGAAATGATGGTTTTTGAAGGGGCAATGCCTGACGGGGTAATGTTGAGCTTTGGTATATTCAGGCTTAACGGGCTCTATTTCCAGTCGGGAGGCAGGAATTTGAATGTTTGGGGAAGCAGTGAATTTAAAACTGCAGCAGGGGGATTGAAGCCTAATGAGTGGCACAAGGTTTGTTTTGAATACGACTGCAAGAGCGCGGTTTTAAAAATAGACGGAAAAACCATGTATTCGCAGTCTCTTGATTCTCTTCCGACTGAAAGCGATTATCCGTTGACTTTGGGCAATTATTCGTCTCCTGAAAAGCGTTATGCTTTCAAGGGGATGTTGCGCAACCTTGCCATCTCCTCTGAAAAAACGGAATAAATGCGCGATGCTGTTGTGTTCTGCGAATGGGGTGCTGTACTTTGTACTGCCCCCTGAGCAAAACCAACATGGAGCGCAAGGGCGGAAAAAATACTTTTCGGAAGCGCAGCCCTATATTTTTGTGATATTTGATAGGTGGGGATTTTGGGGACGTAAAAAACGGAATAAATGCGCGATGCTGTTGTGTTCTGCGAATGGGGTGCTGTACTTTGTACTGCCCCCTGAGTAAAACCAACATGGAGCGCAAGGGCGGAAAAAATACTTTTCGGAAGCGCAGCC